>JAFAQO010000194.1 GCA_019246375.1 Mycobacterium sp.
CTTGCCGATCGGCTGACCGAAGCCGAGGCCGAACAATTCGCACAGCAGATGGCGCACTGGCGCCTCGCCCAGGCATACGAGGAGATCGGGCAGCGGGTCGTACACATTGGTGCGCGAGACATCTTGTCTTACTACGGCATCGATGACCCGGCTGAGCTCGACTTCAACGCACTGTGGAACGAGCGCCGCGACGCACTCGGCCGTTCCCGGTTGCGGGCGCCGTTCGGCAACCGGTCCGACAACGGCGAACTGCTGTTCTTGGACATGAAATCGCTCGACGAAGGCGGCGACGGTCCACATGGCGTGATGTCGGGTACTACCGGGTCGGGTAAGTCGACGCTGGTGCGTACCGTGATCGAGTCGCTGATGCTCGGTCACCCCCCCGAGGAACTGCAGTTCGTGCTGGCAGACCTCAAGGGTGGATCGGCGGTCAAGCCGTTCGAGGGCGTGCCGCACGTGTCGCGGATCATCACCGACCTCGAAGACGACCAGGCGCTGATGGAGCGCTTCCTGGATGCACTCTGGGGTGAAATCGCCCGGCGAAAGGAAATCTGCTTCAGCGCGGGAGTCGACGACGCCAAAGAATACAACGACATGCGGGCCAGGATGCGGGCACGCGGTCAGGACATCCCGCCGCTCCCGATGCTGGTGGTGGTGATCGACGAGTTCTACGAATGGTTCCGCATCATGCCGACTGCGGTCGATGTGCTCGACTCGATCGGCCGGCAGGGCCGCGCCTACTGGATCCACCTGATGATGGCGTCGCAGACGATTGAGAGCCGCGCCGAAAAGCTCATGGAGAACATGGGTTACCGGTTGGTGCTGAAAGCGCGTACCGCCGGGGCAGCACAAGCGGCCGGTGTGCCGAACGCGGTGAACCTGCCGGCGCAAGCGGGGCTGGGCTATTTCCGTAAGAGTCTCGAAGAAATCATCCGGTTCCAAGCAGAGTTCATGTGGCGGGACTACCGTCGCGGCGTATCACTCGACGGTGAGCAGCGGCCGCTGGTCCACTCGGTCGATTACATTCGCCCCCAATTGTTTTCGACGGCTTTCACGCCGCTTGAGGTCAGCGTCAGCAGTACGGATGGCGAGGCAACGCGGGATGGCTTGAACGGCGAAGTGAACGGCGAGGTCGCCGACGGGGACGGCAAGGATACCGGCGACGACGACGAGGGTATCCGGACACCGAAAGTCGGCACGGTCATCATCGATCAACTTCGCCGCATCGATTTCCAGCCATACCGCTTGTGGCAGCCGCCGTTGGACTTGCCCGTCGCGATCGACGAATTGGTCGACCAGTTCCTCGGTCACCCGTGGCAGGAAGACTACGGCTCGGCCAGGAATCTGGTGTTCCCGATCGGGATCATCGACCGGCCGTTCAAGCATGACCAGCCACCGTGGACCGTGGACACCTCCGGGCCGGGCTCCAACGTGCTGATCCTCGGCGCCGGGGGTTCCGGCAAGACGACTGCATTGCAGACGCTGATCTGCTCGGCCGCCTTGACCCACACCCCCGAGCAGGTCCAGTTCTACTGCGTGGCCTACAGCGGCACTTCCTTGACGACGGTGGCCGGACTACCGCATGTCGGTGGAGTCGCGGGCCCCACCGATCCGTACAGCGTTCGCCGCACAATTGCCGAGGTGCTGGGACTGGTACGTTCCCGGAAACGCAGCTTCCTCGAGTACGACGTTCCCTCGATGGAGGTATTCCGGCGGCGCAAATTCCGCGGCGAACGGGGCCGCGTGCCCGACGACGGGTTCGGCGACGTCTATCTGGTGATCGACAACTACCGGGCACTCGCTGAGGAAAACGAAGTGCTGATCGAGCAGGTGAACCTGATCATCAATCAGGGGCCCTCGTTCGGTGTGCACGTGGTCGTGACCGCCGACCGTGAGTCCGAGTTGCGGCCGCCGGTCCGCAGTGGCTTCGGCTCCCGCGTGGAATTGCGGCTTGCAGCGGTCGAAGACGCCAAGCTCGTGCGGTCCCGCTTCGCCAAAGAGGTTCCGCCCAAGCCCGGCCGCGGCATGGTCGCGGTGAACTATGTGCGGCTCGAAAGCGATCCACAGTCGGGTCTACACACGCTCATTGCGCGCCCGGCGTTGTACACCACACCGGCCGCGATGTTCGAATCCAACAGCGTGACCGAGGCGGTCAAGCAGATCGCCGTGGGTCAGGCGCGTCCGGTGCGCAGGCTGCCGGCGCGATTCGGCTTGGACCAGGTGCGGGCAGTGGCCGCAGCCGATCAGCGCCAGGGCGTTGGCGCCGGTGGAATCGCCTGGGCCATATCGGAATTGGATCTGCAACCGGTGTATCTGAACTTCGCCGAGAACGCTCACTTGATGGTGACGGGCCGGCGCGAGTGTGGACGCACGACGACGTTGGCTACGATCATGACCGAAATCGGCCGGATCTACGCGCCAGGGGCCAGTACCGCGCCCCCGACGTCACGCCCCTCGGCACAGGTGTGGCTGGTGGATCCGCGTCGTCAGCTGCTCACCGTGCTGGGCTCCGACTACGTGGAGAAGTTTGCCTACAACCTCGACGGCGTCGCCGCGATGATGGACGAACTGGCGGCCACACTGGCTCGGCGCGAGCCCCCACACGGCTTGTCCGCGGAAGAGTTGTTGTCGCGGTCGTGGTGGAGCGGGCCAGAGATCTTCTTGATCATCGACGATGTGCAGCAGCTGCCGCCGGGCTTCGATTCGCCGCTGCACAAGGCGGCTCCGTGGGTCACCCGGGCAGCCGACGTCGGTTTCCATGTTTTCATCACCCGCACATTCGGCGGCTGGTCCTCGGCCGGCAGCGACCCGATGTTGCGGGCCCTGCATCAGGCCAACGCGCCGTTGCTGGTCATGGACGCAGACCCCGACGAGGGCTTCATCCGCGGCAAGATGAAGGGTGGTCCGCTGCCCCGCGGCCGCGGGCTGCTGATGGCCGAGGACACCGGTGTCTTCGTTCAGGTCGCGGCCACCGATCTGCGTCGATAATCCTCGCACGGCGACGCCTCGGGCCGGTTTATACGGCGCGAGGCGGGGCACCCTCAGCCAGGCACTGGCGACGATGCGGGCCGGTAGGTACGGCCCGCATCGTCGCGCCCTCGACGGTCTTGGATAACGAACGGAACGAGATCGCGTTCGGTTCGTTCGCGCGGGCAACGGCAACTGAGCCTAATCGAGCCCAACAGCGGATGAACGGGATGAACGTTAGTTGGCGAGGCGTGAACAGTAGTAATTCAGGCGTGAATAGTTGGCGCTGAGCGCGGCTTTTCCCGGCACACGCATTTAATCTCGCAGTGAGCGAAAGTGCGGTAACTGCGAGCGACGCTGAGCGTCGTTGACGCTGAAGGTTATCGAGGAAGTGGGTTTTGCTCGTGACCGCCAAGAAAGCTGCCGGCGGTCCCCGGGCAGCAACTGAGGCTGCCGAGGTGATCGCGGCCACTTAAGGAGGAGCAGAGTTGGATTTCGGTGTGTTGCCGCCGGAGATCAATTCTGGCCGAATGTATTCCGGTCCTGGGCCGGGGTCGATGCTGGCCGCTGCTGCGGCCTGGGATGGGCTGGCCGCCGAGTTGAGGTCGGCGGCGGCGTCCTACGGGTCGGTGGTCTCGGGGCTGACGGCTGGCTCGTGGCAGGGTCCGGCGTCGGCGTCGATGGCGGCAGCGGCCGCGCCCTATGTGGCGTGGATGAGCGGTACCGCCGCGCAGGCCGAGCAGGCGGCCACCCAGGCGAAGGCGGCCGTTGCCGCCTATGAGACGGCGTTTGCGGCGACGGTGGCCCCGCCGGTGATCGCCGCCAACCGCGCTCAGCTGATGGCGCTGATCGCGACGAATTTCTTTGGGCAAAACAGCCCGGCGATCGCGGCCACCGAGGCTCAATACGGGGAGATGTGGGCACAGGACGCCGCCGCGATGTATCACTATGCCGGCGCGTCATCGGCCGCGTCGTTGGTGACGCCGTTCATGTCGCCGCCGCAGACGACCAGCCCGGTCGGGCTGGCCAGTCAGGCCGCTGCGGTGACTAAGGCCGCCGGCACGCCGGCCGGCACCGCGGCGCAGACCGCAGCATCGACGACCACCACGCAGGTCGCTTCCGCTTCCACGGTGTCCCAAGCGCTGCAGCAACTCGTGTCCCCCACGTCGCCGCTAGGCTCGACATGGTCGTCGTTATTGTCGGCGTTCGGGATTTCGCCGTCGGGGGCGCTTGGGCCGCCGCTCACTGGGCCGACCGGGTTAATCGCCACGGTGTTTGGCAATTCGTCCGGGATCTGGAACGCGGTTACCAACTATGGGTATTTTCCCTTGGGGTCGGTCAATTCGCTACTAGGGTACGCCGGTGGTTTGGTACCAGGGGCCCCGGCTCCTAGCCCTGCGCTCGGTGGCGCGCTACCGCCTGTGGGGGCCATCGGCGCCTGGGGTTCCCCGGTGGGCCCCTGGGGCGCCGGAGCGGTGTCGGCGAGTGCGGGCCAGGCCGGCACGATCGGGCGGTTATCGGTGCCGTCAGCTTGGGCCGCGGCGGCACCCCAGCAGATAAGCTCTACGGCGTCTCCGGGGTGGTTCGCCACCCAAGCCCACGCCGCTGGCGCCGCGGGCCCGGGAGGACTGCTGCGCGGCATACCACTGAACGGTGCGGGAGGTCGGCGCGCGGCCGGCGGTTTTATTCACAAATACGGGTTCCGCCACACGGTGATGCCACGCCCGCCGGCCGGAGGATAGCGGGAGCACGCCGCCAGTCCGCCGTAGGCCCGAGCAGCACGCTCAGGCAGTGTTCGCAACCAAGGTTTCGGTGGGAACCCGTTCGTCACCTGAGCGCGTCCACCACCTAATCGCCGCCGAAGCCTTTCCAACGGGGGATGCTCGCGTCGTTGTCGTGACGGACGCCCAACCCCGGTGAGCTTTATTCGCGACAAGATTTTTATCCGCGGATAGAGAAAACAATGCCATCCTGCCCAGCGACTGGGCGCCATCGACCGTCGCGGAGGTCGGTGTGTTCGTGCAGCTAGTGGCTGTCGGTGTGGGTCGACAACCCAACTCGAGATGAACAATTCTTTCCGCCGATGAACAGAAGTGTTCGGGGAATGAATAGTGGGCGCGGACAGGAGCGCGGGCTGGCTCCGGCCGTCTAACCTCACAACGAACGCGACTTCATGGAGGTCGTTAGTGCAGCACGTTATTGAGGAGGAAATCACATGTCGTTCGTGACCACACAGCCGGAAGCGTTGACAGCGGCCGCCGCCAATTTGGCGGGTATCGGCTCGTCGGTGGCCGCCCAGAACGCGGCTGCAGCGGCCCCGACGACGGGGGTTGTACCCGCAGCTGCCGATGAGGTTTCGGCGCTGACGGCGGCGCAATTCGCTACGCACGCCCAGCTGTACCAGGCGGTCAGCGCCCAGGCCGCGGCGATTCACGACATGTTTGTGAGCACCCTGGGCACCAGCGCTGGATCGTATGCGGCCACCGAGGCGGCCAACGCGGTCGCGACCGGCTAAGGAGGGATGGAGTGCTCGATTTTGGTGCGATACCGCCGGAGATCAACTCCGCACTCATGTATGCCGGGTCGGGCTCGTCGTCGCTGCAGGCTGCTGCGTCGGCCTGGAACGGGCTTGCCGCTGAGCTGAGTTCGGCCGCTAACGGCTACAACACGGTGATCACACAGCTGGCCAGTGACGAATGGCTAGGGCCGGCGTCGACGTCGATGGCAAACGCCGCGGCCCCGTATGTGGCGTGGATGAACACCACCGCCGCGCAGGCCGAGCAGGCGGCCACCAGTGCCCAGTCAGCGGCCGCCGCCTATGAGCAGGCTTTCGCGTCGACGGTGGCTCCCCAGCTTGTCGCAGCCAACCGTGCCCAGACGGCGCAGCTGTTGTCGACGAACGTTCTCGGTCAAAACACGCCGGCGATCGCCCAGCTCGAGGCGCAATACGGGCAGATGTGGGCCCAGGACGCGGCCGCGATGTACGGGTATGCCAGCCAGGCGGCAGCCGCCACGAAGATGACCCCGTTCGACCCGCCCGTGCAGACCACCACCCCGGCCGCAACGGCGACTCAGGCCGCCGCGGTCACCCAGGCCGCCAGCACGTCCGCTGGGACGTCCGTGCAAACACTGAACCAGCTGAGCACCGAACTGAACAGCTTGCTTCAGGGTCTCTCAAACCCGCTTGGGTCTCTCTCAAACCCCGCCACGGATCCTACGGGCGGAATTCTGTCGGGATTCCTGAATGGCGTGGGCCTGAATGCGTCAAGCTCTGCGTTGGGCTCGTTTACTTTCCCGTCGAACTCGATCATCGGTTCAATCCTTAATGGTATAGGTGGCTCGAGCACTGTAAACCCGGCCTGGTTCATTACCGCCTTCAGGAACTTTGCCGGTCCGGCTTACAACGTCCTAGGTATGCCGTATTTCTCGACCGGTATGGCCAACACGATGCTGTCACTTTCCAAGGGATTGGCGCCGGCTGCCGCCAAAGCAGCGGAGGGCGCTGCCGGCGCGGCGGCCGGTGCGGCCGGCGGCGCGGGGGGCTTAGGCGGGGGCTTAGGCGGGGGCTTAGGCGGCCTGCTAGGCGGCGGCCCGGTGTCGGCGGGTTTGGGCAACGGCGCCTCGATTGGAAGATTGGCGGTACCGCCCTCTTGGATTGGGTCAGCTCCGTTGACGGCCCCTCACGCTCCGCTGCCGATCAGCAGCGTCGCCGCCGCGCCGGAGACCGGCGGTCCCGGAAGCCTGTTAGGTGGGATGCCATTGGCCGGTGCGGGGGTCGGTGCGGGCGGCGGTGCTGGACCTAAGTACGGGTTCCGCCCCACCGTGATGACGCGACCACCGTTCGCCGGGTAACGCAAGGCACCCTGGCGCCTTTCCGCGACCGGCCGCACACTAAAGCGGACATTTAACGCCCTTCATAGCGCGGCGTCACATCCCCTGTCAGGTCATATCGAGGTGGGCCGCGGTGGCCTGAACGTCATCGGGCGGCAAAGTCTGATTCCTGCTGGTGGCTTTGGGTCGCGTCGGCATCCACCGATGCGACTAAATGCTGAAAGTGAATTGCCCGAGTCTGGAGTGACTTTCCCGTAACCTGAACGTGAACAGTTGGGAGACTTTCCCATCGGTAAGGAACGTTGTGGTGAACGGGAGTACTTTCTCTTCAGCGGGTTCCATCAGCCGGGGGGAGTGAGGAGTCTCCCCATCATGCAAGCCGCAGAATCTGGCCAACTGACCTTATTCCACAGGCCAAAAAGCAACGCAGGGCCGTGGGCCACGGCGCAGCAGCTCCAATTTGACGACGCCGCCTTACCGAAAAATGCTAATCAGATGGTCGGGGCGGATGATTTCTTTGCGCGCCCGGTAAAGCCGGCTGAACTTGCACAGGCACAAGTCTTCGAAATGATGTTGCAAGCTGAGTTCGCCAGCTTGAGCGAACTCGCTAACCGCATCGCCGGGCCGCGGGATTGGCTGAAGTCATCCGGCATTGGCACCAGTGAATCACACCACGAGCTTGGGGAAATTTACGCGCGCATTGACGAAGTTCTCCGGCTTCTCAGTGCTTTGCGAAACCGGTTTCTGCAAAGCCCGGTGGGATATTGAGCGCAACCGAGTGCAGGCGGCGACCCGTTAAGTAGTT
>JAFAQO010000196.1 GCA_019246375.1 Mycobacterium sp.
GGAGGAAAATTACGACATGGCTCTGTTAACGGATGAGCAAGTAGACGCCGCACTGCACGAGCTCAATGGCTGGCAGCGGACCGAGGGAGCGCTACGCCGGTCGGTGAAGTTCCCGTCCTTCCTCGACGGTATCGACGCCGTGCGCAGGGTGGCCGAGCATGCCGAAGCTCAAGACCACCACCCTGACATCGATATCCGTTGGCGGAAGGTCACTTTCGCATTGGTGACGCACTCCGAGGGCGGCATCACCGAGAAGGACGTGGCGATGGCACACGATATCGACGGGATCATCGGGGACTAGCCAGGTCTGTTGTGCCGAGCGTCACGCTAGCTAGCGTGACGACAGCTTCGCCGGTTTGCCGGCGGTCGCGACCTGGGCTTGGGTTGCTTTCACGGTTCGTTTCCCGCTGGCGGCGATCCAGGCAAAGGTCGCCAGCGTCGCCACGATGTAGACCATGCCGCCCCAGGCCAGATACCAGGCTCGGCCGTTCTGCCAGATGCTCGGTTGAGCAAAGCTGAGCAGCCACGGCACGCCGATCAGGATCAACGCCAGCCAGCCCCAACCGAGGATCCGCGCGCCGCGACGCTCGGATAGCGGTCCGTGAATCAGCCAAATCATCAGCGGCACCAGCCACACCCAGTGATGAGTCCACGAGATCGGCGCGATCAGCAATCCGAACAACTCGACGACTAGCAGCAATCCCAGCCGGTCCGGATCGGCACCGCCGCCAGGGTGGCCGCTCAGCGCACGCCAGGCCAGGATGGCCAGCACCGTGGTAACCGCGATGGCAGCCAGCACCAACGGGCCATACCCGAGGTCGTGACCGAAGATCCGGCAGATGCCTCCGCGCCAGGACTGATTGAACGTCGTGCAGATTGGCCCGACCCGGTCGGTGTCGCGGATTAAATCGGTGAAGTAATGACGCGTCTCGTTGCCAACGAGCAGAGCCGAGACCGCGACGGTCGCGGCGAAGACGACGGCCGAAAAGACCGCCGCGCCCCAACGCCGGACCCCGACGAAGTAGAAGCCGGTGATCGCCGGGGTCAGCTTCATCCCGGCAGCCAAGCCGACCAGCAGGCCCGATAGCCACCACCGCGTGGTGTAGGCCGCCCACAGTGCCGCCAGCACCAGCAGCACATTGATCTGTCCGTAGTCGAAGGTGCTGCGCAGCGGCTCCGTCCAGATCGCGATCGCGGTCCACAACATCGCGACGCGATGACCGGTCCCGGCCGGAACGCCGAGCAGGCGCTGGCTAAGCCGAACCACCCCGTAGAGCGCGGCCATGGTCCCGACCTGCCAGCAAAACGCGACCAAACCGAACGGCAGGAAGTGCAGCGGATAGAACACGACCGCCGCGAATGGCGGATAGGTGAACGGCAGCGGGAAATCCGGTGTCTGGTCGGCGTAGACGTAGCTGTACAAGGCGCCGGGATGGTCGATGGTCGCGCCTCCGCCGATGTAGACATGCAGGTCGACGAAGTTGGCGCCGTTGGGAATCAGATACGTCCAGGCCAGCCGCACGGCGACGCTCAAGGCCAGCAGCAGCGGCCCGGCAGCGTTCATCGAGATCGCCTGCCGGCGGCTGGTTGGTGCCGCCAGGGCGGCCGATGTCGTGTCTATGTCGCTGACTTTAGCGGCGGCGCGACCGCTGTGACGGGACCTCGCCCCTCAGCGCCCCCATGGGGCCGCCACAGATAGCCGCGGTCACTGCGACCGCTCGGTGCAGTAACGATCGAATAAATGCCACACGTGTCACTTGAGCCACTTCGGCATCACGCGAACTATCAGGCCGGACCTGTCGTCGACAACCAGGGAGAGTCATGTCAATCGTTTGGACTTTGTTACGTGCCACCGCCGTCTTGGGGGGTTTGATGGCCGCGCTGCTGACGGGTGGTATCGCCCATGCCGATCCGGCGCCGTCGGTTCCGGCTCCCAATATCGGCGACCAGCTCGTCAGTACGGCGGCCAATACGGCGGCCAACGCACCACAGCTCCTGCAAAATCTCGCGACAGCCCTCGGCGCCACCCCGCCTGCGCCCGCCGCGCCGCCGCCGCTGGCCGGCGCCTCGGTCACTGTGCCGCAGCCGGCACCTGCCGCGGTTGCGGGAGCGCCCGCCGCGGTTCCCGCGACGACCGCCGGCATCCCGGGGATTAACTCAGCGGTTCCGGGAGCATCCGCCGCCGTGCCGCGGGTGCCGTCAGCCGTTCCTGGAACGACTGCTGGTGCGCCGGCGACCGCACCGGGCTTGATGCCGCAGGCACAGCTCAATCTGCCGCAGGTGCCTTTCCTTGGGGTGCCGCTGCCGCAGCAGGTGTCGCTGCCCGGCGATTTGGCTTCGCTTGCACCAGGTGGTCTTCCGATTCCGCGTGGCGTCGCCCCGACGGGCCCGGCTATTGCAGCTCCGGTTCCCGCCGCAGTACCTGTCGCGCCGAGCAACCCGCTGACGATCCCGCTGTCCGCGCTGCCCTGACACCAGCTCGCCAAACGCACC
>JAFAQO010000391.1 GCA_019246375.1 Mycobacterium sp.
CGTGCGGTTCATGGTCGCCGTGGAAGCCCCAGATACCGCACAGCACCGTCGCGCCGCGTGCCATTCCCGATTGGAGCAGTTGGCGGACGAGTGCACGGTGGATCGGCAAACCGCCGTGTCCGGTCGCCTCGCTGGTGTACACCATCACCTTCTGCCAAAGCACCCGTCCGTGGTCATCGGTCCGGGGCAGCCGATGCGGTCGCGCGAGCAGCTCGCCATCACGCTTGCACATCCGCACCCGTTCGATGGTTAGCAATGGATTGGGTATCGCAGCGCTGATTTCGGCGACGGCAGCGCGAACCTGCTCCGCAGTCCCGATGGAGATGATCATCAGCGGGACGTTGACATTGCGGCTGAAGAAGCGGGCCCGGTAGCGATCACCGTGCGCCGTGCCATCGACGCCGAGAAGTACTGTGGCTCCGCCGAATCCGTGCCGATACAACAAATCGCAGACGGCGCGGTATGCGGGCATGCCGGCGATCCGGTCCTGGCGGCCCACGTAGAGCGTGAGTTTGGCGGCGTCGCCGTTCTGGCCTTGGGTGTCGTCAGGCACGGCGACATCGACGTCGCCGCGCGTTAACCGAGCCCGTTCCAGAGTGACGAGGCCCCGGGCGGTCATTGCGAGGACGTCGTCGACCAGCCCGTTGATCTTCGGTTCGGCATCGACCGCGACGATGGTCACCGGAGGGTCCTCGGAAAGGCTCAGCGACTCGTCGGTGCGCAGGACATGGCGCGGACCGAAACTGGCAATGCCACGCAGCATCACACTGGTGGCGACTTCCTGATCATCGAACAGGTTCAGCATCGCGTCGGCCAGAAACCCGCCCGCCGCGCCATCGGACACCGCACGCTGACGCTCACCGAAGTAGGCGGTCAGCTTCAGGCATGGCTCGTTCATAGCCGGCCTGCGATCCACTGCCCGAGCAGCGCTGCCGCCGCTCCCAGCGCCGCGCTGACGATGATATTCGCGGCCGCGGACCAGACCTGGCGCTCCTCGGCGAGCCGCTGGGTTTCCAGCATCCACGTCGAGAATGTGGTGTAGGAACCGATGAATGCGGTGTCAATCAGCAGGATCATCTGCCTGCTCAACGCCAGCGCGCCGATGAAACCCAGCAGCGCGGCGCCGGTGAGGTTGACCATCAGCGTCCCGAACGGGAACGATCGCGCTACCCGGCGGCCCACCGCGCCGTCCACCAGGAAACGCAGCACCGACCCGATGCCGCCGACGACCAGCACGCCAGCCCATACCGCCACCGTCATCCCCGCACCGGCACCCGGCGCACCACAGCGGTGGCCAGATACACCGCCAATAGCCCTAACGTGACGCTGCCCACCGCATAACCGGCGGCCAGACCGTAGTGACCGTGCTCGATCATTGCCAGGGTCTCGACCTGCATAGTCGAGAAGGTGGTCAGCCCTCCACACAGCCCGGTGCCAAGCAGCGGGCGGCGATAACTCGACAACGGCAGCCGTTCCAGCAACCGAGTGGTGAAGTAACCGACGAGGAAGGCGCCGACGATGTTGGCGGTGAACGTCGGCCAGGGCCACCGGGCGGGGTCGGGGACCGCAAGCATATTGAGCGCCGCGCGGGCCACGGCGCCCAGCGCTCCGCCGGCGAAAACGGCGGCCAACTCGCGGTAGTCACGGCCAAACACTCGGCTAAGTTCCTTTCCTCGCGCCGCCGCATACCGGCACCTTCCGGCCGGGCAAGGGCAGAATTGGTGTCATGGTGGCCAATCCACGTGCCGGTCAGCCGGCACAGCCCGAAGACCTCGTCGATCTGCCCCACTTGGTGACGGCGTACTACACCATTGAACCGAACCCTGATGACGTCGAGCAGCAGGTGGTGTTCGGCACGGCCGGACACCGCGGCTCTTCGCTGCACGGGGCGTTCAACGAGGCGCACATTCTGGCCATCACGCAGGCCATCGTCGAGTACCGTGCCGCGCAGGGAACGACCGGGCCGTTGTTTATCGGGCGTGACACGCATGGTCTTTCCGAGCCGGCATGGGTGTCGGCGCTGGAAGTGCTCGCTGCCAACGATGTGGTCGCGATGATCGACTCGGCCGACCGGTATACGCCGACCCCGGCGGTCAGCCGCGCCATCGTGTGCTACAACCGTGGCCGCGCTGACGGCCTCGCCGACGGGATCGTCTTGACACCCTCGCACAACCCCCCGGCTGACGGCGGCATCAAATACAACCCGCCCAACGGCGGCCCGGCCGACAGCGATGCGACCAGCGCGATAGCCAAGCGCGCCAACGAGGTCCTCCGCGATGGGCTGTCCGAGGTGAAGCGGATACCGCTGGCCCGCGCGCGAGCGACCGCGTGGCGCCACGACTACCTTGACGCCTATGTCGACGACCTGCCGAATGTGGTCGATATCAGAGCGATCCGCGATGCCGGCGTGCAAATCGGCGCCGATCCGCTTGGGGGCGCCAGTGTGGACTACTGGGGCGTGATCGCCGAGCGGCACGGCCTTGACCTGACCGTGGTCAATCCGCTGGTCGACGCGACATGGCGGTTCATGACGCTCGACACCGACGGCAAAATCCGGATGGACTGCAGCTCACCGAACGCGATGGCGTCGCTGATCGCCAACCGCGACTCCTACCAGATCGCCACCGGCAATGACGCCGACGCAGACCGGCACGGCATCGTCACTCCGGATGCCGGGCTGCTCAACCCGAATCACTATCTGGCGGTGGTCATCGACTACCTCTACACCCACCGATCATCGTGGCCGGCCAGCCTCGCCGTCGCGAAAACCGCGGTCAGCTCGTCAATCATCGACCGGGTGGTCGCCGGCATCGGCCGGGAGCTCATCGAGGTGCCGGTCGGCT
>JAFAQO010000486.1 GCA_019246375.1 Mycobacterium sp.
GACTCCGAGTCGCTTGGCGTTCACGCGCACGGCCCGCATGAACATCCACGCCGGAATATCGAGGTGGTGCACCCGTCGGCCCAACGCCGTACCCACCGCGTCGGCGATCTCCGCTCCGGACAACATCGTCGGCCCGGTCGGACGATAGGCGCGACCGTTATGACGGTGCGGGGCGAGCAGTGCACCTACCGCAACGCGCGCGATGTCTTCGTTGGACGGCGGTGCATTTCGGCCCTTTCCGGTCGGTACCGGCAACACTCCTAGCTGAGCGGCCAGCGGAACCAGCTGCAGATAGTTGTCGGCGAAGAACCCCGGATTGACCGCGACGTGGGCGGTATCCGGCAGCAGCTGGAACAACTTGTCGGTCAACCACGTCTGCCGGGTGGCCAGAGACGGATGCTCGGGGCTCGCCAGCCATTGGCCCAGCGCCACCACGGCTTCCACACCTGAGCGCCGCGCCGCCACCGCAAAGGTGACCGCGCTGTCGAGAGCATGTGGGTGGTAGGGGGGGTTGAAGTACAGTCGGTCGACACCGTCCATTGCGGCCTGAACCTGCTGGATATCAAACATATCGCCGACGACGACCTCGGCGCCCAAGGCCTGCAAACGCGCACTGCGGGCATCGTCGCGATGCACCAAGGCCCTGATGGTCACACCCTTCTCCAACAGTTGAGCGGCGACCGCGCCGCCGATCCTGCCTGTGGCGCCGGTTACTAGCACGCGCATGTTTGCCATCGGATTTCCTTTCCTCGAACCTTGTTGAGCTGCCTGCGTTAAGCCTCCGCGAGCGCCGGGGCCGCGGCGGACGGTGTCGCTTGCCGCGCCCGTGCGGGTAGCAGCACGGTCACGACGATTGCCGCACCCAGGGCGATACCTGCGCAGACCAGCGATCCGACCTGAAGACCGTCGAGGAATGCGTGATTGACCGCGCCGCGGACGTCGGCAATCCGCCCAGCGGGCATCTGCCCGATTACCTTGTGCGCCACAGCCATTGAGCGCTGCATCGCAGTGCGGACGTCGGGGGGTAATCCCGCCAGAGCAGAGGCCGCGCCGAGATGACCGGAGTAGACGGACGCGAAGACACTGCCCACGATGGCAACGCCGAGGGTGCCCCCGAGTTCACGCGTGGTGTCATTGACGGCCGAGCCGACCCCGGCCTTATCGGCCGACAGCGATCCCATGATCGCCTCAGTGCCCGGCGCCGTGGTGAGGCCGAGTCCGCCGCCGAGCAGCACCATCTGCATCGCGATCTGGCTATAAGGCGTTGCCGCGTCGGCAGTGGACGCCCATGCCAGGCCTGCCGCGAACACGGTCAGCCCGGCAGCGACGACCGCGGTGGTGCCCACCCATTCGACCATTCGGGGCCCCAGGATGCTGGCCACCGCGATCGAAACGGCCACCGGCAGTAACCGCACCCCGGTCTCGAATGCGCTGTAGTTCTTGATGAATTGGAAGTACTGGGTGATGACGAAGATGAATCCGAACAACGTCAGAAAACCCGCGGTCACTGCCAGGCTGCCGCCGGAGAATCGACGGTTGAAGAACACCGACACGTCCAACATCGGATGGGTGCTGCGCCGCTCCCACAGGGCAAACCCGGCAAGGACGGTGGCTGCCAGGGTGAAGCCGGTTGCGGCCCGCGCGCTGTTCCATCCCCAACTGGGCGCCTCGATCACGGCGTAGACCAACGCGGTCACCCCGATCGCGGACAGAATCAGGCCGGGAACGTCGACGCGCGGTGTCGCTGGATCGCGCGAGGTAGGGACGAACAAGATTCCGCCGATGATGGCCACCACTGCGGTGGGAACATTCACCAGGAAGATCGAGCCCCACGAGAAGTGCTGGAGCAGCCAGCCGCCGCTGATCGGCCCGACGGCCACCCCGACACCCACCATGGCCGCCCACAGCCCGATCGCCTTGGCGCGAGGTATCGGCTCCGTGAAGATGTTGGTGATCAACGCCAGAGTCGTCGGGAAGATCACGGCGGCGCCGACGCCCATGGCAGCACGCGCCGCGATGAGCCCGTCCGCTGAATTCACCTGTGCTGCAACAGCAGAGGTGACTGCAAACAGCCCGAGCCCGCAACTGAGCCAGCCACGCCTGCCGTAACGGTCGCTGAGGCTGCCGGCTGACAGCAGCAAGCCGGCCATGACAAGGGTGTACGCGTCGACGATCCACTGCAGCTGGGCGGTGTCGGCGCCGAGGTCGCTCGACAGGGTGGGCAGGGCGACGTTGACGATCGTGGCATCGACGCTGATGACGAAGACACTGAGGCAGATGACGGCAAGCGCGGCGATGGGGTGCTGGGGGAACACGGTATGACCAGGACGGGTAAACATAGATAGGACAGTAAACCTGATAGATAGATTTTTCAAGTGATAGATTGAAAAAGAAGTTTTTTGCCGGTAGCCTGGCAGTTATGGTCGCCCGCAAGAGCTACAACCAGAACTGCCCGATCGCCAAAGGCCTCGACATGCTCGGGGAGCGGTGGACGTTGCTGATCCTGCGCGAATTACTCGGAGGGCCGCGCCGCTACAGCGACCTGCGGGCCGAGCTGCCGGGTATCGCGACCAACCTGCTCGCCGAGCGACTCAAAGAGCTGCAGGACTGTGGGCTCGTCGACCGCGCCGAGTTACCGCCCCCGATCGCACGTACGGTTTATGCCCTCAGCGACATCGGCTGGCAGCGGGTGCCGTCCATCCTGCAGAGCATCGCCTGGCTCGGTCTGGACCGGCTGGACTCAGTCGACCGCGGTCCGATCTCGCCGTTGACCGGATTCCTCGCCGGGTTCGTGGTCCCGTTCGACCCGCTCAAGACTGCGGGCTTGGATGCGGCTTACCGTGCTGAAATCGACGGCCGCCGTTTCGAGTTCTCAGTGAGTCAGGGTCATCTTGCGGCCGCTCGCGGCGAACCCGCGGTGACCGTCACAGCCTGCGCCGCCGATCTCGTCACCGCGCGCCTCGGTTCCACCGAAGCCAAGCGCAAGGCGGCGCTGCGGCGAATCAGATTCCACGGTGACGACGACGCCATCGACAAACTGCGCGCGGCGTTTTCGCTGTCGGCGTTTCCCTGACTTTTGCGGCGAGTGCCGTAACGCATGCGCCATCTAGCGACCACTAGACTGAGTTGCCGTGGCCGGAACCGCTGACCTCGAGGTGGCTGGACCAGCGTCGCCTCGGCCGGTGTTGG
>JAFAQO010000656.1 GCA_019246375.1 Mycobacterium sp.
AACGCTGCCACCGCTGACATCGCTACACACCCAGAACCGGATCAACCACAGCGGCCAGCCGGTGCGCAGCGCCGGTCTCGTTGGCGAGGTAACGGTTATCGGCTGCAACGACATGGGTGGCGCGAGCACCCACCCGTGCGCCCAAAACCGCTACGAACACTGCGATCCCGGCGTGGGCGGCGTTAACTGCGGCTGCGCTGGCCTGACACGACAAGCCCCGCCCCACCCGAGCCGCCGCCGCGTTCAATTCGCGCACCGAAGCGCCCCATCGGTCGGCCATCGCCTGCACACCAGCGGTGTCGACACGCAGTTGCTGCTGCACCGGCCGAAGTGTAGCCAGGGTTGTCACCCACCTGCCAGCCACCGCGGGCCGCGGCTACCGTGGCGACCGGCTGGCGGCTTTCGGATCCGAAACATCCAGTGTGCGATCTGTTCTTGAAATGTCGTGCGTGCTCAAGGCGTGATTGCAACGGCTCCTGAATGGGAGCGCGTTGATGCGCCCGCCAACTGAAACCGCGGTGGCCTGCCCTTACGACACACACACTTGACGCGAACGGTTAGGGCCGCCGGTCAGCTCGGGACGGGCTGCCGACCGCGTACCAGCTTGCCGGGACGGGCATCGGTGGGCACACCGTTCTCGGCGATCACCTGGCCGGAGACCACGGTGGCGACGTAGCCGTCGGCGGTCTGGTCGAGTCGCCGCCCGCCGGCGGGCAGGTCGTAGGTGACCACCGGCTTGTGCAATCGCAGCCCGGTGTGGTCGATGACGTTGAGGTCGGCCTTGTAGCCGACGGCGATACGCCCGCGGTCACCCAGGCCGGCGACGCGGGCCGGCGCGGAAGTAAGTTCGCGGACGGCTTCGGGCACCGAGAACCGCCCAGAAGACCGGTCGCGAGCCCAGTGCGCCAGCAGGAATGTCGGGTAACTGGCGTCGCAGATCATGCCGTAGTGCGCGCCGCCGTCGCCGAGACCGAGCACTACGTCCTCGCGGTGCAGCAGGTTGCCGACCGTGTCCAGCGAATTGTTCTCCAGGTTGCTGGTCGCCACCAGCAGCATGGCGTGTCCATCGTCGTCGAGCAGGCGGTCGTAGGCCTCCTCCTTGGGGCTCACACCACGGGCTCGCGCGCGGGCGCCGATGCTGGTCGAAGGGTCAGGTTCGTAATTGGGGCTGTCGCCCAGCGGGAAAATCCAGTCCCAGGCCTGTGCCATGAACAGCAGCGGATGGCCCTCGCCGGGCTTGTCGGCGAGGATGCGGGCGCGTACTTCGGACTTGCGCATCTCGGCCACCCGCTCAGCTAGCGGCAGGTGCGCGATCTGTTGGTAGCTGGGATAGAACACAAACGGATTGCCGGTCAGCTCCAGCCCGATGATCAGCCCGATCGGACGCGGCAACAGCTGAGCGGTGATATCGCCGCCGGCCGCGTTGGCCTTCTCGACCATGGTGATGGCCTCGGACCAGGTCGGGTCACCCAGGTTGGCGACGACCAGCGTGAAGGTGACGGGCAGCCCCACGTCCTCGGCGACGTCGAACACCGTCTGCAACACCGGCTGGTAGCCACCGGCGGGGATGTCGGGCACGAACTGGATCAGTCCGCCGCCGCCATCGACCACGCCTCTGGCGATCTCCTCGATCTCCTCGCGGGCAGCGTCGTAACTCGGGATCGGCAAACCGCCAGACGTCTTGTGGATCGTCAACCGCGAAGACGCGAAGCCGAGTGCCCCAATCTCGACCGCTTCCTTGGCCAGCGCCCGCATCTTGGCGAGGTCTTCAGCAGTAGCCGGCTCCCGGTCGGCACCGCGCTGACCCATCACGTAGACCCGCAGCGGCGAATGCGGAAGATAGGCGGCCACGTCGATGTCGCGTTTACCCGCATCGAGCGCGTCCAGGTATTCGGGGAAGGTCTCCCAGGTCCACGGCAGGCCGTCGGTCATCACCACGCCGGGAATGTCCTCGACGCCGGCCATCACATCGACCAGCACGTCGTGGTCTTCCTGGCGGCACGGCGCGAAGCCGACCCCGCAGTTGCCCATCACCACTGTGGTCACGCCATGTGCCGATGACGGCGTCAGCCGGTCCGACCAGATCGACTGACCGTCGTAGTGGGTGTGCAGGTCGATGAAGCCCGGGGTGACCAGCAGCCCGGTCGCGTCAATTTCCCGCAGCGCGCGAGCGCCCTGGATGGCACCGTCGCCACCCACCGCGGCGATGACGCCGTCTTTGACGCTAACGTCGCCGACGTACGGCTCACCTCCCAGGCCGTCGACAATGGTGCCGCTGCGGATGATGAGGTCGTAGGTCATCTAACAAATCTACGACCGTGCCGGGGCCAGATGCCAGGCTCAGCGTCGAAGCCGTATGCCGCGCGTAGGGTCCAACTATGGCGAGCAGCGACGCGGCGGCCCAGGAACTGCTTCGGGACGCGTTTACCCGGTTGATCGAGCACGTCGACGACATCACCGACGGCCTCACCGACCAGGAGTCCACTTACCGGCCGAGTCCGAACGCCAACAGCATCGCGTGGTTGCTTTGGCACAGCGCGCGGGTGCAGGACGTTCAGGTCGCCGATGTCGCCGATGTCGAGCAGGTATGGAGCCGCGACGGCTGGGCGGAGCGCTTCGGGTTGGACCTGCCGCGCGACGACACCGGCTACGGGCACAGCCCCGAAGACGTCGCCAAGGTGCAGGCAGCTGCCGAGCTGCTGGCCGGCTATTACCACGCCGTGCACAAGCTGACGCTGGAGTACATCGCCAGCGTCACCGGCGACGAGTTGGCCCGCGTCGTCGATACCCATTGGGATCCGCCGGTGACGGCCAGCGCACGGC
Source organism: Mycobacterium sp. (assembly GCA_019246375.1). Taxonomy (GTDB): domain Bacteria; phylum Actinomycetota; class Actinomycetes; order Mycobacteriales; family Mycobacteriaceae; genus Mycobacterium. The sequence goes on from JAFAQO010000656.1 coordinate 2,824, forward strand.
TGGTCAGCATCATCGACGACTGCGCGCAGCATCTCGGCCAGGCCGCCTATGTGCTCGGTATCGCGCACAGGCGAACTTGACACCTGTCGAGGCCGCGTGCGAGCCGCGCAGCAAAGTAGCGGGGAAGTCACCGGCTCGATTCGCGTCGGCGGCTCAGCCCAGCGGCAATTGGGCCAGGATCGACCCGGTCGGCTGCGGCGATCCCGCCCCCGGCTCGAGGGTGAACGCGAGCGCGGTCGAGTTTCCCAGGCCGGAGATCACCGCAGTCGTCGACGGGGCTACGGTCTTGGTGTCCATGGTTCCCGCCGAGGTCGGGGCCCGCGCGCCGAGCAGCCACATCTGATAGACGGACCCGGGCGACGGTGGAGCGACATTGTTCATCACCAGAACTCCGGCATTCTTGTCGCGCGAGAACATCACCGTCGCCGTTCCGGCACCCAGTCGGCCCGAAACCGTCCGCACGTCCGGTGCTGCCAGCACTTGGTCGGCGACGCTCGGCGGCGCGGACGGCCGCAGCACAACCCCGATACCGAAAGCCGCCAACCCCACCACAATGGCCGCGGCCGCAGCGAGAACCGCAGTGCGCCAACGGGAACGGCGGCTCGCCAGAGATCTCGCCGCGGTCAGCACCCCGGCACGCAAATGCGCAGGCGGCTCGGCGGCCGTCGCCGCGGACACAGCCGCCAGCGTCTCACGAACAGTGCGGACTTCCTTTCTGAAGGCCTCAGCGACCGGTGACGGCGCGGCTGCCACCCGCCGCTCGATGTCGGCGCGCTCGGCGTCGGACACGGCATGCATGGCATACGGCGTGGCGAGTTCGAGCAGTTCGATATCGGTCGGCTCGGTCATTTGGCACCCAGGCAATTGCGCAGGCCACGCAGCGCGTCGCGCATGCGCGATTTGATCGTGGATAGGTTCGCGGATAGCTGTTGTGACACTTCGACGTACGTCAACCCGTCGTAGTAGGCGAGTTCCACGCACTGCCGCTGCGCGTCCGTCAACGCAGCAAGGCACTCAGTCACCCGTCGGCGCTCGTCACCGGCAATTGCGGTATCGACGACGACATCATGAGACGGCTCGATGTTGGCGGCGCCGTAGCGGAATTCTCGCTGACTAGCCGCTTTTTCAGCACGTATCCGGTCGACGGCGCGCCGGTGCGCAATGGTCAGCATCCAGGCCAGGGCGGAACCCTTCTTCGGGTCGTACGACGATGCGGTTCGCCACACCTCGAGATAGACCTCCTGGGTGGTTTCTTCGCTGTAGCCCGGATCGCGCAGCACGCGGGTAATTAACCCGTATACGCGTGTCCTCGTTCGGTCATAGAACGTTGCGAACGCGTCAGTGTCGCGGTGCGCCACCCGGCGCAGCAGTGCTTCCAGGTCGATGCCCAGCCGCGACGGTTCAGTCATCGACCGGTAGCCTATCGTCTCAGCTGCCACTTCCTGGCAAAACGCGCGTGCTGCGCAAAGTACCTGCCCCCCAAAGGGTATGGAGATCCACCGCCCGCGCGGACGGGCGGGGCGCCGCACCGGACCGACACCCCGCCCAACCCGCTGTCGCGCAGGCTTTCCGCGTCGGCTAGTTGACCGGAGGCATCAGTACCGTGTCAATCAAGTAGACGGTGGCATTCGCGGTTGGGACACCGCCGCAGACCACCGACGCGTCATTGACCTCGATGCTGTTCCCGCCCCCGCTGACCGTCAAAGGCTGGCCTTCGACAGTCGCGTGGGTGCCCACGACACCGGTGGTGCTCAGCTGTCCGGGCACCACGTGATAGGTCAGAATCTTCGTCAGTGTCGTTGAATCGGTTTTCAACGAATCGATCGTGGCCGCGGGCAGTTTGGCGAACGCGGCGTCGGTCGGCGCAAAGACGGTGTACTCGCCGTTGTCCAGGGTGTTGATGAGGTTGACATCCGGATTGAGTTTGCCCGAGATCGCAGCGGT
>JAFAQO010000725.1 GCA_019246375.1 Mycobacterium sp.
TTCCGATCTGGCACCTGGTGTCGACAGTGTCGGCGCAGGTGCCGGTCGAACTACCGACCCCGGCGCTGCTGGACGCCACCTTTCCGCCGGTCTCGGTCACCGGAACCCCCAAACTGCGAGCTCGTGAACTGATTTCGCTGTGGGAGCAGCACCGTCGTGGAATCTATTGCGGCACTGTAGGATTGGCTTCACCGGTAGCGGGATGCGAACTCAATGTTGCGATCCGCACGGTCGAGTTCGACGGTGCGGGAAACGCCGTGCTGGGCTCCGGTGGCGGGATCACCGCCGACTCAGACCCGAACGCCGAATGGGATGAATGCCTGCACAAGGCGGCGCCGATCGTCGGGCTCATGCCCGTCGTCGCTGCAGGAGCCGGTTAGTTATCGGCGCGACCGCAGTACCGCGTCGTAGAGCTCCCGGCGCGACCGCGCCTCCGGATGTGCTGCGATCACCTGAGCGCAGGCGTCTTTGACGCGAACGCCGCTGCGCGCCAACTCCTCCACTTCTGCTACCAGCGCAGGCAGGTCCGCGCGTGGCATAGCGCCGGCAAGGACGACGGTGATTTCGCCCAGCACCCCGTCGTTCGCCCACTTCGCCAGCTCGTCCAGCGAACCGCGCAGCACCTCCTCGTGCACCTTGGTCAGCTCTCGGCACACCGCGGCCCGCCGGCTACCGCCCAGCTGCTCGACCGCGTCGCACAGGCACGCCGCCAACCGGCGCGGTGATTCGAAGAACACACAGGTGCGACGCTCGTCGGCCAGCGACGCCAGCCACGTCCTGCGCGCCGCGTGCTTGCGCGGCGCGAAGCCTTCGAAACAGAACTTTTCCGAGGGCAGCCCGGACACCGCCAGTGCGGTGATCACCGCCGACGGGCCAGGCAGGCAGCTCACCGGAAGACCCGCGTCGACGCAGGCTACGACCAGCCGGTGACCCGGGTCGCTGATTACCGGCATCCCGGCGTCGCTGACCGCCAGCACCGTCGCGCCGGACTTGATTTCGTCGACCAAGGCCGGCACCCGCGCCTCCTCGTTCTGGTCGAAGAGGCTGACCACCTTGCCGGTGATCGCGACGCCGAGCGCCTTGGCCAGGGTTCCCACCCGGCGGGTGTCTTCGGCGGCGATGACATCGGCGGAGCCCAGCGCCGCGATTAGCCGCGGTGAGGCGTCGGACGGCTGCCCCAAGGGAGTCGCTCCCAGCAACAGTCGACCACCGGTCATGGCGCACAGCCTACGATCGTTGTGATGCGCGCCGACGACGATGCAGAGCGAAGCGATGAGGAGGAGCGGCGCTTATGATATCCGCCCCGCCCCGCGAAAGCCCGGTCGCCGTAGAGGACAGTGCGGTACCTCTCATCAGCCCCGGGCCGCTGGTACCGGTCCCGGACTTCGGGCCCGCTGACCGTTTGCACGGCTGGGTCGTCACCGCGGTGATCACCGCGCTGGCGGCAGTGACCCGATTTGTGAACCTCGGCTCACCGACCGATGCCGGCACGCCGATCTTCGACGAGAAGCATTACGCGCCGCAGGCCTGGCAGATGCTGCACAACCACGGCGTGGAGGACAACCCTGCCTACGGCCTGGTCGTTCACCCCCCGGTCGGCAAGCAACTGATCGCGATCGGCGAGGCCATATTCGGCTACAACGGAATCGGCTGGCGGTTCACCGGCGCGCTGCTCGGCGTGATCATGGTGGGGCTGGTGGTTCGGATCGTCCGGCGCATCAGCCGCTCGACGCTGGTCGGTGGAATCGCCGGTCTGCTGCTCATCGGTGACGGGGTCAGCTTTGTGGTCTCGCGGACCGCACTGCTCGACGGCTTCCTGACGTTCTTTGTGGTGGCGGCGTTCGGCGCGCTCATCGTCGACCGCGATCAGGTTCGCGAACGGATGCACATCGCGCTGCTGGAGGACCGCACCGCCGAGACGGTGTGGGGGCCTCGGCTCGGTGTGCGATGGTGGCGGTTCGGTGCCGGCGTTCTGCTCGGATTGGCCTGCGGCACAAAGTGGTCCGGCCTCTATTTCGTGTTGTTCTTCGGTGCCATGTCGCTCGCATTCGACGTGGCGGCACGTCGTCAATACCGGGTGCCCAGGCCGTGGCTGGGGGTCTTACGCCGGGACGCCGGGCCGACTGGATACGCCATGCTGCTCATCCCGTTCGCGGTCTACCTGGCTACCTATGCACCGTGGTTCGCCTCGGAGACCGCGATCGACCGGCATGAGGTCGGCCAGTCGATCGGCCCGCAGGGTTCCTTGCCGCTGCCGAATGCCATTCGCTCGCTGTGGCACTACACCTACAACGCGTACAAATTCCACGCGGGCCTGACGAATTCGGCGGGCAACTATCATCCGTGGGAATCCAAGCCGTGGGCGTGGCCGATGTCGCTGCGCCCAGTGCTATACGCCATCGACCAGCAAAACGTTCCCGGCTGTGGCGCGCAGTCGTGTGTCAAGGCGGTGATGCTCGTCGGCACTCCCGCGATGTGGTGGCTCTCGGTGCCGGTCCTCTTCTACGCCTGCTGGCGGGCGTTCGTGCGCTGCGACTGGCGGTACGCCGCCGTCCTGGTCGGCTACTGCGCCGGCTGGCTGCCGTGGTTCGCGGACATCGACCGCCAGATGTACTTCTTCTACGCGGCAACGATGGCGCCGTTCCTGGTGATGGCAATCGCGCTGATTCTCGGCGACATCCTGTATGAACCCGGCCAAAATCCGGAACGACGCACCCTCGGACTGATTGTCGTGTGCTGTTATGTCGCACTGGTGTTGACCAACTTCGCCTGGCTCTTCCCAGTGCTTACCGGCCAGCCGATCTCACAAGCCACCTGGAACATGGAGATCTGGCTGCCGAGCTGGCGGTAAACGCGTTCTACTCTGCCGCGAGACAGCAACGAGGGCTGTGGTTTCGAGCCGTTCCACAACCCCGGCTTCTGTTTGGGGGCGACAGCCCGGATGTGTCGGCGCCTGCGGCCATGATCACGCACATGAATGATCCCATCATTGGAAGTGAGGCGTTGACCAGCGGCTCGCTCACGCGCGGGCAGCTGCGCTGGAACTACCGGCCGATCTTCCCGGGCATCTACATTGCCAAGGCGAGGTGTCTATCGCTGGAGGTCATGACCATCGGTGCGTGGTTGTGGTCGGGACGACGGGCTGTGGTCACCGGACGCGCTGCGGCGGCCTTACACGGCGCGAAGTGGGTTGACGAGCATGCGCCGATCGAGTTGCTCTGGAAAAACAACCACCACCCTCCCGGCACCATCATTCGCAACGAGCGATTCCAGCCAGATGAGGTGACATCTATTAGAGGACTAGCAGTTGCCACGCCCGCACGAGCCGGCTTCGACCTCGCTCGCCATCTCCCGCGCACCATGGCCGTCGCCCATCTCGACGCGCTTGCCCGCGCGACGGGCATCACTCCTGCGGACGTGATCTATTTGGTGGATCGCTATACCCGTGCCCGGTGGAACAAACGCGCGCGAACGGCCATCAACGTGATGAACGCCGGTGCTGAATCACCGAAGGAATCCTGGCTGCGGTTGCTCCTCGTCGACGCCGGGTTTCCGCGGCCCACGACGCAGATCCGAGTCACGGACGGAATGATGACTGCATTTGTCGACATGGGTTGGGAGGAAGTGAAGATCGGCGTCGAGTATGACGGCGATCA
>JAFAQO010000108.1 GCA_019246375.1 Mycobacterium sp.
AACTCAATCATCGGCGGAGTCAGCGCCAAGGCCAGCGCCACAGTTAGCGGATCGGCCAAAGCGTCGGTCACCGACATACGTCCGACAGTGACGGCACCACCCGGCGGAGTGGGAAATATTCAGTTACTGAAAGGCAAATGATGGTGGAAAAGAAGTCGCGCCGCGGCACCTCCCAGCGCGAAGCAGTTGAACGGGTACGCCAAGGCGAGAGCTTCGCGGTGAACCTGCCGGTTGTGGGCCAGGTCGAGGTTCCGCCGCCGGAGCAGCTCGCCTACTACGGCGGGCTGGCCGCGCTGGCTGCATTCGAAATCATCGAGTGGCCCGTCGCCGTGGTCATCGCGGCCGGACATCTCTTGGCCAGCAACCACCGCAACCGCATCCTCGAGGAACTCGGCGAGGCGATGGAAGAGGTTTAAGCTCCTGTTTCGCGACTCCGCAGCCCAGAACGAGTGTCCTGCCGAAACGGCTCGCCTCATCGGCTGCCCCGATCCGGCGGAACCAGCGTCGAGGCGACCGCATGATGGAATTGCATGGTGACCCGCGTGCCCTGAGCGCTGCGTTGCGTATCGACGTGGTCGGCGAGTCCGTTGATGAGCGTGAGTCCCCGTCCGCGCCGATGGCTGCGGTGGCTGGCCGATGAATCGCCCGACCACTGGCCCTGGTCGCTGACAGTGACGGCTACCGCGTCGCCGCGTAACAAAGCCTCGACAGCAACCGTTTTGCGGGGATCGCAGAGGCTGCCGTGCTCGATGGCATTGGTGACCGCTTCGCCGGTCGCCAACACGATGTCGTGTTTCCGCTGCGGGTCGACGGCAATGGTGGTGAGCCAGCTGCGTAAGCGGTTTCGCAGGCCGGCGTGATTAGTCAGCGCTGCGCGCAGTACGGCGGCGAAGCTGCGCGTGGTGCTGTGGCATGGACGTAGCGCCAGCAGTGCCACGTCGTCGGTGTAGCCGCCGGGTGGGGCCATGCGTTCGAGCAATTCGGCGCAAATGTCGGCGACCGGCAGGTCCGCGGAGTGTGCGGCCGCCTCCCGCAGACGGGCGAATCCTTCGTCGAGCATCTCGCCGGGCCGCTCGATGAGTCCGTCGGTGTAGAGCAGGATCAGACTGCCCGGCGGCAGCTCGGCCGTCGCGGTGTTGTAGTTGGGCTGGTTCTGGTTCTCCCATGCCGCAACCGGTGGACGCCGCCCCTCCTGGAGGTAGAACGGCCGTTGGTCCGGCGGGACAACTAGTGGATAGGGATGGCCCGCGCAGATGTAGCTCATCGTCGCGGCGCCGGCGCGGGCGCCGTTGCAGACTCCGGTGTCGACCCCAGTCTCAATCACGGCGTAATTGACCGTCGCGCAGCGCGCACCCGGAACAGCCGCTGCATACCTGTCCAGCGCGGAAAGGACCGCGGCAGGATCGGCTTCGGTCAAGGCGGTCGCGCCGACCGCAGCGCGAAGCTTGCTCATCACGATTGCCGCTGATAAACCGTGTCCGACCACGTCGCCGACCGATACCGCAATCTTTTCGGCATGGTCGAGCGGTGTGACGAGATACCAGTCACCGCCGACCCGCATCGCCTCCCCGGCCGGTTGGTACACCGCCGCCACGACCGCGGCCGTCGATCCTCGGTCTAAGTCGAGCAGCTGCTCTTGGAAGTCGACGGAGATGCGGTGCTTTCGGTGCGCAATCCGGATACGGTCGAGGGCCGACTGAGTCAGCTCGGCCGCCCAGGCGAAGGTGTCGAGTTGAGCGGGTTCGAACTCTCGCGGTGTGGGCCACAACAACCCGAGGGAGCCAATGACCCGTCCATCATGACCGCGCAACGGCTGACTGACACACGCCCGGACCTTGTCCCCCGTTTCCTGCACCACGTGTTGGTAGCGCGAGGCAAGGTGGAAAGTGTCGGTGATGACCATCGGCTCACCGCTTTTGATGACGTCAATCGGCACCAGCGGCGTGTCCAGTGCAGCCACGTGGTAGCGGTCGCGGAATTCCGCGGGCACCGCGCCGGCGTACTGGAACCGGACGTTGTTCTCATCGGCATCGAGCACACCCATCACGACGACTGTGGCACCGCCCGAAGCGAGCCGGGAATTGAAGAGCGCCTCAAGGATTGCGGCGACCGAGTTACTTGCCTGCAACGCCGCCTCTAGCTGTGCCAAATCGGCCGCACGCCTTGCCTCAGCCTCACTGGATCGCCGACTGGCATGTTCGCGCGCAGCCGCCGACGACCGCGCACCGACCCGATCAAACAGGTCTTGCGAGCGAAACGGCTTTGGCAGGTAGTCGTCGGCACCGCCGGCGAAGCCCTCACTGACGGCTTCCGCCCCGGCCCGCGCAGCCGGCATCGGCTGCTCGCCGCGGGACAAGTCCGCGGCGGGGTCCTGGGTCATGCGTGCATGTCGCGATCACGCTGCAGCGCGTCGGTCATGGTGGGATAGACCTCGAGGAAACGGTCGAGGTTGGTCACTTCGATTGGACGAATGACCTGTGGATTGTCGGCAACCAGACGCACCGACGTTCCGGCATCGGCGGCATCCTCGCAACAATCGAGCACCGCATTCAGTCCGGCGCTGCCGAAGAAGGTCACGGCCTGCAGGTCGACGATGATCAGTCGGGCCGGGTGAACAGAAGCCAGTTGCAGGGCGGTCGTTAGTTTGGCGGTGAGTTCACTAACAGTGCTGGAGTCGATATCGCCCTTAGCGCGCACGACAATCGAGTCTGCGCGATCCTCGCATTCGACCGCCAATACATCCATCGCCCTTGCCTCGACTCCTCCGTCAGCCTGACCACCGTCTGTGCAACGTCCGGGCGATAACAAGTCGCGGGCCCGATCCGCCGTCTCCGCCGTAGAAGGTGATTCGAAGCCTAACCCGGCTGCGGACTGCCGGTAATTGGAACTGGGATCACCGTGCCAATCTCACAGCGTCGGACGCCGCCGCCGGCTACCAGGTTGATCAACCTGGGATGCGTTCATGCACCGTCAGCAAGAGGTGGTCGAACTGGCTTTGCACGTTCGCCGAATTGGGTGCCAAGCAGCCCAGTTCGGCAACCAGCTGCTGGGCAAGTGCACGCACCTTGACGTTGGTTTCCTGTGATCGCCACTGCAGCAACCGGAACGCGTGGTCGGCGTTGACGCGGTAGATCGCCATCAGCACCCCCTTGGCTTGTTCGATCGACGCACGCGCCTCGAACAAGTCCGGCAGAGCCTCGTCGAGAATTTCCTTGCGGGTCTCCCCGATGGTGTCGGTGAGGTCGATGTAATAGCCGGCGGTGCCCACTACCGCGCCTTTGTCGTCCAGCATCCGGTCGGCCACCACGATCGCGTCGTGCACGTTGCCGGCGGTGTCGACGAACCGATGCCGGCTCGAGAACGATTCCCCGGAATGCAACGCGTAGTCGAGAACTTCCTGGACGTGCGCCCGGTCGTCCGGATGCTTATGAGACAACAGCAATTCTGTCGTCGGGGTCACGGAGCCAGGTTCATACCCGTGCATCCGGGCTACCTCGTCGGACCACTCCCAGCGTTGACCCACAAACCAGAAGCGGAAGCTGCCCACGTTCAGGTAGTTGTCGACTCCCGGCGCCAGGCGCCCGCCCGTCAGCTGTGTGGGCATCTCGGGGCGTGTTGCCA
>JAFAQO010000159.1 GCA_019246375.1 Mycobacterium sp.
TTCCGAGGCCGCGAGGTGAACACATCCGGAGACGGCTTCCTCGCGATGTTCGATGGCCCTCAGCGAGCGATCCGCTGCGCCATGGCAATCCGCGACGCAGTCCAGGCGCTCGGCATCGAGGTGCGTGCCGGGTTGCACACCGGCGAGTGCGAGGTCCGCCGCGATGACATCGGCGGGATCGGCGTGCACATCGGCGCACGCGTGAGCGCACTCGCTGGGCCGAACGATGTGCTCGTGTCCAGCACACTGCGCGACCTCGTGATCGGGTCGGGACTCGAGTTCGAGGACCGCGGCGCTCACGAGCTTAAGGGCGTGCCCGGCGAGTGGCGCCTCTTCGCTGTCGCTCTGCGCAAACCGTTGACCCGCCGTCAGAATGGCGGTGGCTCATCGCCGCTGTCGCCCGGTCGGGCGGGACCGAAGTAGCTCACTCGGCGTTGTCGGCGTTCGGCATCTCGGGTCTGCCGGTTGTGTTGGCGTTCGCTGGCAAGGTAATTGGCGCGGTTCTCGGCGCGGGTGCGACGACGCTGCGGCATCATGATTGTGCTATCGGTGCACCGGTCGGTCCGTGCCGGGCGGGGCTCGGGCGTGGTGAGTCTGCCGGTGGGCGCGCACAGGCTCGGGAACAGCAGCGCACTGCCCGGAGTGGTCACGTAGGTGTGTCCGGTCGGCGAGGCCCATATCACGGTGCCGTCGGGCAGCTGTTGGTCGCGCCACCCCCAGAACGTTTTGACCAAATGATGCAGACGGCAAAGGCATTTGAGATTTGACGCATGCGTGCGCCCGCCATCGCCGTAGGGGATCGTGTGGTCGAGATCGCAGTGGACCGCCGGCCGGTCGCAACCCGGGAACCGACACGTCAGATCTCGGCAGCGGACGAAATCGGCCAGAGCCCGCGAGGGCGCATAGGCGTCCTCCGGCGGCGCGTCGGCCGGATGAATCAGCGGCCGCAGCTTGGCCGAACGGGCGAGCTCGGTAACCAGTTCGGCGGGGATTACTGCATCGGCGCCGATCATCGAGCCCGGGGTCTGTGCTGTGCCGTCGAGGCTGGTCTTGTTGGCGACCACGTGAATCACCACCGGCGGTGGCACTGGCGTCGCGTCGGCGCGGCAGTCCGCCCGCCCGCAGCGGCACCCCAATCGGTCGGCTCCGGCCGCTAACGCCCCCATGGCGTCGGCGCGGCGTTGTTTGTGGGTGCGCGGGTCGTCCGCACACACCATGGCGGCCAACGCATCTAACCGCGCATCTACGGCGTGGGCATCGGTGGCGATCAGCCTGCCGAAGACCTCCGTTAGGCCGTTGCCGCTATCCCAGATCGAGAACTCCCGGTCCGCCTGCTGTTCGCGGCGGCGGCGCACTGCATCTCGGTCCGCCCCGGCGACAACCTGGTCGACCTGTGCAGCTAACCGGCCGCGCGTCATTGACGGCCAGCGGCGCGCCTTGACGGCGAGTTGGGCATCGACGGCGGCCATCACGTCAGGGTCGGTGATCAGGTCGGTGCGATAGACGATCGTCTGAAACACCGAATAGCTGATATCGCCGGCGACCAGCAGTGCGCCGACCCGGGGTAGCCGCATCCGCATGGCGCGCGAGTAATAGAAGTAGCTCGCCGCCAGCGCCTGACTGACCCGCAATGCTGCGGCCACCTCGGCAGTCACCGCCTCTTGGGTGTCGGTTGACCAAGTCTCACGTTCACCAACTTCCCGCAACCGCAAAACATCTAGCTCCCCGATTGCGACAAGCCGCTGCCCGGCTGCTTGGTTCTCCGACCGCGATGCCGCGCAGATGCGCTCCACCAACAGCGCAGCGGTAGACGGAGAAGCACAATTCTCGAACATGCGTTCGATTATGCCATAGATCGCTGACAGCGCGTCGGCAAGCGTTGCTGCCTACGCCGCGTAGTCCGCGAGGCGTTTGTCGCTACTAGGCGGGCAATTTACTCAGGTCTGCTGGACCGGGACTTATGTGACAATGTGATCACGCGATCACGTATCGGTTAGATCGCCACTCCGATGGGCACCGCCGACTATTCCGTTATCGAAATGGCCTGCCGCGGGCATTGACGCACCGCGTCGCGCACTCGTTCTTCGTTCTCCGGCGTGACTTCCGGCTGCAGCACGGTCAGCATGTCGTCGTCCCCGAGATGGAACACTTCCGGAATGATGCCCATGCACACCCCGTTGCTCTCGCACAGACCGAAATCGACTTCTACTTTCATTCGTTCCCCCGTTATCGCAATACCTTCACCGGTACGTTTTCCCAGCCCGCGACGTTCTGCATGTGAACACGCCGCAGGCCATCCCAATTCACCTCGTAGCGGGGCATGAAGTCGAGCAGCTTCTCCAGTGCGATCCTGTTTTCCAGGCGGGCCAATGCCGCACCGAGGCAACTGTGAATCCCGTACCCAAGACCGAGGTGCTGTGCCTCGGTCTGGTCGCGATCGATGTCGAACACCTCGGCGTCGGTGAAGGCATCGGGATCGCGGTTCGCCGCGGCACCGACTAGAAAAACCGGTTTGCCGGCGGGAATTACGCCGCCACTGACGTGCGCCTCTTTGAGGGTGTAGCGGACGTTGTACTGGACCGGGCCTTCGTAGCGCAACAGCTCTTCCACCGCCGTCGGAACCTTGCTTCGGTCGTCCAGCAGCTTCTGCCATTGGTCCGGGTTGCGGGCGAAGAGCACCGCCGCATTGCCGACCAGCTTGGTGACCGTCTCGGCGCCCGCCCCGCCCAAAAGCACTGCGAACCCGGTGATTTCAACGTCGTCGAGCTTACGCAGCTGGCCGTCCTCGCCGGGAATTTCGGCGGCGATCAACCTGGTGATGAAGTCGTCTTGGGGCCTTTCGCGGCGCTCCTGCACCAGGGTGAAGTAATACATCGCGCTGTCGATGTTGGCCTGGATGCCGGTCTCGCTGGGTTCTATTTGTCCGGGTTCACGATGCAGGCTGGTGTCGATCCAGTGCCGCACCTGCTGGCGGAATTCCTCCGGCACCCCCATCATCGTGGTGATGACCTCGACGGGGAATGGTCCGGAGAAGTCCTGGACGACGTCGAAGTTGTCGGGATCGACCGCGCGCAGGTACTTTTCGACAAGCTCAACGACTGTCTCTCTCTGCGATTGAATCGCCCGCGGCGTGAACGCCTTGTTGAGCAGGCTACGCATGTGCCGGTGCTCCGGCGGATCCATGAAAATGATCGACTTCTGCTCCATGGGCACGCCCTTGCGCACCATCGCCAGATCGCAACCACGCGCGGACGAGTAGGTCTCGTAATCTTTGAATGCTGCCGCCACGTCCACGTGCCGGGTCAGCGCATAGAAGTCCTCTTCTTCGTTGTAGTAAAGCGGTGCTTCCTCGCGCATCCGTCGGTATATCTCGAACGGGCTGTTGAAAAAGTCCTCGGAGAACGGGTCGAAGACGAGCTTCGCTTTGGTCATTGCATCCTCCTGCGCGGCGGGGCAGCGGCTGGAAAAGTTGCGACTGAGTGCTTGACTGTAAGGCTAACGGTAGAACATTCTCGGCGGCCGGAAAACACGTCACGTCAGCCCTTTATTGCGATATCGATGGCGTCGTCCAAAACACCGAGGTCACTGCCGAGCTCGGCGGTGATGCTGCGGACCACGGCGACGTCCTTGCCGACGAATTCACCGGCCATCTGGATGAACGATGCGACGGAGCCGCCTGCTGCGACGATGTCCAGCACCCGGCTGGCGGCGCTGCCATGGGGGAGCGCGGCCAGCAAAGCCGACTCGGGAACGCCAAGCCGTGCTCCCAGCTCGACGGAGCCGGCCAGCAACCCGATGTGCGCAGCGAACAGCGCATTGTTGACGAGCTTGACCTTCTGCCCGGCCCCCAACGGGCCGACGTGCAGCACCGGATCGCCATAGCAGTTCAACACGGGCCGCACTCGGGCGCACGCCTCATCGGTGCCGCCCACGAACAGCGTCAGCTTGCCGGCCGCCGCATTGTGCGGGCCTCCGCTGACCGGGGCATCCAGCACCTCGACGCCAGACGACGCGCCGCGCGCCGCGATGGTCTCGACCGTGCGGGGACTTCCCGTGGTGTGCACCACCAGGACCGAGTCGGGCGCCATGGTGGCCGGCAGGTCGCCGTCCAGACATACTTGCCGTACCTGCTCGTCGGTGAACACGCACACGACGACGATGTCGGCTTGTGCGCTCAGCTCAGCCACGTCGGCGAGGGCAGTTGCGCCCAAATCAGCGACGGCAGCGCGCTTCTCGGCGGATCGGCCCAGTGCCCGCACATCGTGGCCGGCCTCGACCAGGCGAGCCACCATCGGGCGGCCCATCCGCCCGGCACCGATGAATCCGATTCTCACCGTGGGTGTTTGAGCAGGGTCAGTGCGGCGTCGGCCGCGTCGAGCACGGCACCACCGTCGGTCGCGGCCCGCTCGGCGAGGTCGACGACGAGGCGCAGGTCCTTTTGCAGCAGCGGCCCGGCGTGGCCGGCGAGGATGTCCAGGCCACCCGAGCCGCCAACCACGTTGAGTGCGAAGCTGTTGCCACTGCTGCGGGAAATGACCTCGGCGAGGTGATCCGGTGAGACGCCGAGCGCTTTGCCGAGCGCGAGGGCGCTGGCAGCCGTTCCCACGTTGGCGGTGAACAGCAGGTTGTTCAGCAGCTTGGTGGTTTGCCCGGAGCCGAGATCGCCCAGGTGCACTATCGCGTCGGCGTAGCTTTTGAAAACCGGGCGGCAGCGCTCCACGACTTCTGCATCACCGCCGGCCATCACCAGCAGACGGCCTTCCGCGGCGGCTGGGCCCCCTCCGCTTACCGGCGCATCGATAACCGAAACACCTTGTGCGCCAGCCTTTTTCGCTAAATCACGGCATGTGTTGGGGTGCACGGTGCTGTGTACCGCGATCACGCTGCCCGCCTTCATCCCGGCGAGCAGTCCGTTCTCGCCGCCGGCGACCTGCTCGACGTCGGCGTCACCCACGACGCACAGGCAAACCAGATCGCTGCCGGCGGCCAGCTCGGCCGGTGACCCGGCGACCTTGGCCGCGGTCTCGGCGAACGGCTCCAGCGACGCGGGCCGGCGCGCCCACAGTATCGTCGGATAGCCGGCGTCAATAATTCGCCGTGCCATGGGTCCGCCCTGACTGCCCAGCCCGATGAATCCGATATGCATTAACCGGCCTCCAAATTGGCTTCTGTTTTCTGGGTCGCTGCTTCCTCAACGGCGGGATTCTCCCGCCCGACGACACACTCCTCCGCGAAGGACAAGACCTTGAGGTGGTAGGCCGCGGCGGTGTGCCCGAGGCTGAGATTGTGCCCGCCCCCGCGTTGTTCGTTGGTGATGAATCGCGGTGCGGCAGAGAACATCGCGGCTATCTCCGCCAATGCCGCGGGATCGGACTGCCAGACTTTTTCGTGTTCTGCGACGCTGAACTGGACCGGCACACGAACCTGGGCAGCCAGTGCCGGGAAGTCGTGGCGGGGCCAGGTGGTGACCATTGCCGCCTCGTACGGCGCGCCGGTGGCTGCCTTGGTGATGCCGCCCAGCACGTCGGCCGGATACAGCTGCGTCGGGTGCCACAGCAGCTCGCCCAGACCGGGAGGGCGGTAGGTCGGGGTCGCAGTATTCAAAACGTCGCGGGCAGCCGGGTGGTAATGCCTGCCGGTACCGGCCATTTCGATGCCGAGCAGATTGGCGCCGCGCTCATCAGCAGCCATCCGCAACGCCAGTTCGCAGCCGCTGGAGTGGGCCATCACGAATAAGCCGGTGCCGCCGGGCCATAGGCCGACGATGCGGTCCAAGGCCGCATAGGCAAGGCGGACCCGCTGCTCGGGCAGCGTCAGCGCCTCCGGATAGGGCGCCGAGCTGCCATAGCCGGGCCGGTCGAGCGCCACCACCGTGAATCCCAGCGATGCACCCAGTCGCAGCAGAGACAACTCAGGGTGACCCGGGCAGTCGAAATACGCCGCCGTAGTGCCCCCGCCGTGCAGGGCCAACACAACCGCCCGCGGTTGTGGCGCTTCGGCGACCAGCGCGGACATCGGCACACCGTCGACGATCACCACCCTGGGGCGCGGCGCGGTGCGGTTCATGTGTCGGCCCTCAGGAGCAGCACGCCGCTGGGGGTAAGCCCGCCGCTACTGACCACACCGACTCGGGCGTCGGCGACCTGCCGTTCACCGGCTTCACCCCGCAATTGGCTGACCGCTTCATGCAGCAGACCCATGCCGTGGGTGCGGCCGTGCGAAAGCTGGCCGCCG
>JAFAQO010000345.1 GCA_019246375.1 Mycobacterium sp.
TGCTGCCGTTGGTCCAACTCGGCGGGGTGCCGCTGCTTTCGGCGGCGATCGTGTTGGTGGGCTGCAGCGCGACGGCGATCGCCTCGGAGATCGTGGTGTGGTCGCATCGCGGCCGTCGTCCGCACAGCGGCACGAACGCCGAGGAGGCTGCCTATGCCAAGCCGCCGGCCGTGGTGCTGCCGGGCGTCTGCATTTGTTTCGTGTTGTTCGCCGGGGTCGCCGTCTGGCCGCAGGTTCGGCACTCGGGAATGGGGTCGGGCAACGAGCCCATCATTACCGTCGCGGCCGTCCAGGGCAACGTGCCGCGGCTGGGGCTCGACTTCAACGCGCAACGCGGGGCGGTGCTCGACAATCACGTGCGGGAGACGCTCCGGCTCGCGGACGACGTGCACGCCGGGATCGCCCCGAAACCACAGTTCGTCATCTGGCCGGAGGACTCATCGGACATCGACCCGCTGGTCAATGCCGACGCTGCCACCCAAATATCAACCGCGGCCAAAGCGATCGGCGTCCCGATCGTGGTGGGTACAGTGCTCGACGTTGCAGGTGGCAAACCCGACAACCCGGATTACACGAACACCGTGATCGTCTGGGATCCGGTCACCGGACCCGGTGAGCGCCACAACAAGCAGATCGTCCAGCCGTTCGGTGAGTACCTGCCTTGGCCGTGGCTTTTCCGGCACCTTTCCGGGTACGCCGACCGGGCTGGACACATGGTGCCGGGTAACAGCACCGGTGTGGTCCACCCCGCCGGCGTTCCGGTAGGCGTCGCCACCTGCTGGGAAGTGATCTTCGACCGTGCGCTGCGAGAATCGGTGCTGGGTGGCGCGCAAATGCTGGCGGTGCCCAGCAACAATGCCACCTTCAACAAGACAATGAGTGAGCAGCAGCTGGTCTTCGCAAAGGCTCGTGCCGTCGAGCACGACAGATACGTCGTCGTCGCCGGCACTACCGGGATCAGCGCAGTGATCGCACCCGACGCCGCCGAGCTGGCCCGAACAGACTTTTTCGAGCCCGCTTACCTCGACACGCAGCTGCGACTCAAGACGAATTTGACTCCGGCAACCCGCTGGGGCCCAATCGTGCAATGGGTCTTGGCCGGTGTGGGTGTGGCCGCCCTGCTCGCCGCAATACGGCAAAATGGGTGGTTCCCGCGTCGTGGGCGGTCGCGGTCGGCGGACGACTCCGGGGCGCCGGCGGCCGGATCCGATCACGAACTGCCCGACGACAGCGATGCAGAGACCCCGCCGGATGACGGCGCTGACGACACCCCGCCCGCTGAGGGCGGCCGACACGCGGCCCGGTTTCGGGCAGACGAAGGAGCCATATGACGTCCGAAGCGGCGGGCGAACGTCCCAGCCTGCGCACGCTGGTGATCATCCCCACCTACAACGAGCTGGAGAACCTGCGACTGATCCTTGGTCGGCTGCATGAGGCGCAGCCCGATGTGCATGTGCTCGTCGTGGATGACGACAGCCCCGACGGCACCGGCGAGCTCGCCGAGCAGCTGGCAGCGGCCCAACCTGACCGGATACACGTGATGCACCGCACCACCAAGGACGGCCTGGGTGCCGCCTATCTGGCCGGTTTCGCCTGGGGCCTGGCGCGGGAGTATTCGGTACTGGTCGAAATGGATGCCGACGGAAGTCACGCCCCGGAGCAGCTGCACCGCTTGCTGGATGCCGTCGATGGCGGAGCCGACCTGGCCATCGGTTCGCGCTACATCGAAGGCGGAGCGGTGCGCAACTGGCCGCGCCGTCGCAAGGCGCTGTCCAAGACCGCCAACACCTATTCGCGGCTCATGCTGGATATCGACGTGCATGACATCACCGCGGGTTACCGGGCCTACCGGCGGGAGGTGCTGCAGGCGATCGATCTCGGCGCCGTGGACTCCAAGGGCTACTGCTTCCAGATCGACCTGACCTGGCGCACCATCAGCAACGGCTTCGTAGTGGTCGAGGTGCCCATCACGTTCACCGAGCGTGCGCTCGGGGTCTCCAAAATGAGCGGATCCAACATCCGCGAGGCGATTATCAAGGTCGCCAAGTGGGGCATCAGCGGGCGGTTGGACGGCGGATCCCGCCGTGCCCCGCTAACGGCCCCGACCAGGCCGGAACGCTGAGTTGGTCAGCTGCCGCGGCGGCGTGACCTGATCAGGTCGAGGCGCTCCTTCAGCAGCTCCTCGAGCTCTTCGATCGAGCGGCGCTCCAGCAGCATGTCCCAATGGGTGCGCGGCGGCTTGACCTTCTTCGGTTCGGGCAGGTCGCCCTCGATCAGGGTGCCCTCCATACCGTTGCGGCACAGCCAGGTACCCGGGATCTCGGCATCGTCGGCGAATGGGACGTCGAATTCCTCGCCGTTGTCGGTGCGGTACCGCGCAATCTGGCGCGGCGCCAGGTCGTGGTTACGGTCGGTCTCGTAGCTCACGGCTCCAAGGCGACTGCCTCTCAAGACACGATCAGCCATCGTTAACACTCCTCTTAATTCTCTCCGGGCTGACAACGCAATGGCGGGCTGGCGAAGTTCCCGGACCGCCACCTCCTGCCCGCATCGTCACCGGGCTGGGCCTAATTTCTCGCCTCCTCCTCGGGCCGCCTGCGGCCCGCATCGTCACCGGGCAACGCGACCTTCCATGATACCGGGATCGACGGGCCAAGCCGATTAAAGTCGTCAGGCGTGACTCGTCGCGCGCGACCACAACCGTGCCGCTGGTGTGGTCGCGACGTGGCCGACGCCGGTATGGGCCGTCGGCGCCAGTACTGCCGGCAGTCCTGCCGCCAGCGGGCCTACGAACAACGTGCGGCGACCAACGGATCCCTGCCCCCGGATGTCGTGGTCCTATCGGCCGACGAAGCGGCCCAGCTATCCGATCGGGTCTATCAGGTGCGGTGTGCCGCGGAGGATGTCGCGACGGCACTCGATGAGGGCGCCGGGAAGGCCGAACTGCGCGATCTGTGCGACGCGCTCATGCGGGCCGTCAAGGCGGCCGACGGCTGGCGCTGAATCGGCGTGCATGGACGCCTGGTCAGAGTGATCGTCGCCAACCCGGTGAGGGGTACAGTCACGGCTAACTGGCTGGGCAGGCAATTGTGCGACGACCTGGCTCAGCGATCGGGCGCGGACAATTCGGCGGAGCACAGCCGCGGCGTGTATAAACCCGGGGGATAGCAGGAGTGTTGACATCGTGCCGAGATTGGCCTTGCCTCCCGACGACGGTGTGCGGTCAGCCAGCAGCACGAGGTCGCTTCGTGCGCAAACTTGCGTTACTCGGTGAGCCCGCAGTCACCGGCGACCAACGTTAGGCAAGGGGTAGCGACATGGCTGATCAGCTCCAGCATGCGACCGAGGCGTTGCGCAAAGCGCTGGTTCAGGTCGAGCGGCTGAAGAGCAAGAACCGGGCGCTGCTGGAACGGTCAGCCGAACCCATCGCGATCGTCGGTATGTCATGCCGCTTCCCCGGTGGCGTGTCCTCCCCAGAGGACTTGTGGGACATGGTCGCCGAGGGACGCGACGTGATGTCGGAGTTTCCGAGCGATCGCGGCTGGGATCTGGCAGGGCTTTTCGACCCCGACCCGGATGCGCCGCACAAGTGCTATGCCTGCTCGGGCGGCTTCGTCGACGACGTTGCGGGTTTCGACCCCGGGTTTTTCGGGGTGTCGCCGAGCGAGGCGCTGGCAACGGACCCCCAGCATCGGATGTTGCTGGAGCTGTCGTGGGAGGCGTTGGAGCGGGCCGGAATTGACCCGACGTCGCTGCGGGGCAGTGCCACCGGTGTGTTCGCCGGGATCATCGTGCAGGGCTACGGCATGCTCTCCGAAGAGATCGAGGGCTATCGGCTGACCGGCATGACCTCGAGCGTGGCGACCGGCCGGGTGGCGTATGTGCTGGGTTTGGAAGGCCCGGCGGTATCGGTGGATACGGCGTGTTCGTCGTCGTTGGTGGCCATGCATATGGCGGTGCAGTCGCTGCGCTCGGGCGAATGCGACCTGGCGCTGGCCGGCGGGGCGACGGTCAACGCCACACCGACGGTCTTTGTGGAGTTCAGCCGGCATCGCGGGTTGGCGCCCGACGGGCGCTGCAAGCCATTCGCCGGAGCGGCCGACGGGGTCGGCTGGTCCGAGGGTGGGGGGATGGTGGTGGTGGAGCGGTTGTCGGATGCGCAGCGGTTGGGTCATCCGGTGTTGGCGGTGGTGCGGGGTTCGGCGGTTAATCAGGATGGTGCCTCCAATGGGTTGACCGCTCCCAATGGGCCGTCGCAGCAGCGGGTGGTGCGTTCGGCGTTGGCCAATGCGGGGTTGGGCGTGGCCGATGTGGATGTGGTGGAGGGGCACGGTACCGGGACCACGTTGGGTGATCCGATTGAGGCTCAGGCGTTGTTGGCCACGTATGGGCAAGGTCGGGCGGAGCCCGGAAAACCTTTGTGGTTGGGGTCGATTAAGTCGAATATGGGTCATACTCAGGCCGCTGCGGGGGTGGCTGGGGTGATCAAGATGGTGTTGGCGTTGCGTCATGAGGTGTTGCCGGCGACGTTGCATGTGGATGTGCCCAGCCCGCATGTGGATTGGTCGGCGGGGGCGGTGTCGTTGTTGACCGAGGCTCGGCCGTGGCGGGCTGAGGGGCGGGTGCGTCGGGCTGGGGTGTCGTCGTTTGGGATCAGCGGGACCAATGCGCATGTGATTATCGAGGCGGCTCCGGTGGTGGAGGCGGCCGAGGCACGGCCTGCGCCGGTGGTGGTGCCGTGGGTGGTGTCGGCCAAGTCTGTTTCGGGGTTGGGTAAGCAGGCGGCTCGGTTGGCTGCGTTTGTGGGTGCGCGTGCGGAGTTGGATGTCGCTGATGTGGGGTGGTCGTTGGCGGGCCGTTCGGCCTTTGAGCATCGGGCGGTGGTGATCGGTGCTGATCGGGAGCAGTTGGTGGCTGGCCTGGCCCAGTTGGCCGGCGGTGAGCCCGGTGCTGCGGTGGTGCAGGGCACTGCGATACCCACCGGCAAGACCGTGTTCGTCTTCCCCGGCCAAGGCTCCCAATGGCTCGGCATGGGTGTCGAATTACTGGACACGGCACCGGTTTTCGCCGGGCACATCAATGCCTGCGCGGACGCATTCGCGGAATTTGTGGATTGGTCGCTGACCGATGTGCTGTGTGGCGCGCCGGGCGCTCCCGGTATGGACCGCGTCGACGTGGTGCAGCCGACGCTGTTCGCGGTCATGGTTTCGTTGGCCGAATTGTGGCGGTCGATCGGTGTCCGTCCCGACGCCGTGATCGGTCATTCCCAGGGCGAAATCGCCGCCGCGTACGTCGCGGGCGCGTTGTCGCTGCGTGATGCGGCACGCGTCGTGACGCTGCGCAGCAAGTTGCTGAAAGAGCGGGCGGGACGCGGCGGCATGGTATCCCTCGCCTGCGGCGTACAGCGCGCACGAGAATTGTTGGAGCCCTTCGGTGATCAGGTCAGCATCGCCGCCATCAACGGACGTTCGGCGGTGGTGGTATCCGGTGATGTGGCTGCGCTCGACGAATTAATCCCGCGTTGCACCGAGCAAGAACTACGGGCACGCCGCGTCGACGTTGACTACGCGTCGCATTCGGTTGCGGTTGAGACGATTCGGGACGACTTGGCCGACGCCTTCTCCGGCATTGAGCCACGCTCTTCTCGTACCGCATTCTTCTCCACGGTGACCGGTGGTTTGCTGGACACCGCCGGGCTGGACGCCGACTACTGGTATCGCAACATCCGGCAGACCGTGGAATTCGACCAGGCGGTACGCAACGCATGTCAACAGGGATACCGGACATTCATCGAATCCAGCCCCCATCCCGCACTGATCGCCGGCATCGAGGAAACTTTCAGTGATTGCGTCGATGGTGACGTCGACGCAATAGTCCTGCCCACCCTGGGCCGCGACGACGGCGGGCTCGACCGATTCCTCACCTCCGCCGCCCAGGGGTTTGTCGCCGGCGTGAGCGTGGATTGGCGAGCGATGATGCCCGCCGCCAAGTTTGTCGAGCTGCCGACGTATGCCTTTGAGCGACGGCGCTTTTGGCTGTCCGGAGACGGTTCGACTTCCGATGCCGCCGGTCTGGGGTTAGGGCCCAGCGAGCATGCGCTGCTGGGTGCGGTGGTGGAGTTGCCCGCCTCGGGCGGAGTAGTGCTGACCGGCCGGCTCTCACCTGTATCGCAGGGCTGGCTGGGGGATCACGCCGTTGGTGGCGTGGTGCTTTTCCCGGGTACCGGATTTGTGGAGCTGGCGATCCGCGCCGGCGACGAAGTCGGCTGCGGAGTCGTTGACGAGCTGACGTTGCGGGCCCCGTTGCTGTTGCCGTCCTCGGGTTCTGTTGCGGTGCAGGTGGTCGCCGGCCCAGAAGAGGAGTCGGGCCAGCGCAGTGTCTCGGTGCACTCCCGCGCCGATGCTGACGCTGGTTCAGGGTGGGTGTGCCACGCGGAAGGAGCGCTGAGTTCTGCGGCAGTTGAGCCGGCCGCGGACCTTTCGGTGTGGCCGCCGGCAGGTGCCGTCGCGGTGGATGTGGCCGACGGGTATGAGCGCTTGGCCTTGCGCGGCTATGGGTATGGGCCGGCTTTCCGCGGTTTGACCGCGATGTGGCGCCGCGGCGATGAAGTATTCGCCGAAGTGACGCTGCCGGAGCCGGCCGGTGGGGTCAGCGGGTTCGGGGTTCATCCGGCGC
>JAFAQO010000309.1 GCA_019246375.1 Mycobacterium sp.
GAACGCGAGTTGCCGGATTGGCTTTCCGCCGACGTGGCGATCCTCGGTGAGCCCACCGCGGGCTATATCGAAGCCGGCTGCCAGGGCACATTGCGTGTTGTCATGCATGCCAGCGGGATTCGCTCACATTCAGCCCGCTCTTGGTTGGGCGACAACGCTATACACAAACTCAGTGGTGTGCTCGACCGACTGGCCGGCTATACGGCGCGCTGTGTCGAGATCGACGGTTGCCTATACCGCGAGGGTTTGTCGGCGGTGCGAATCGACGGCGGCATCGCCGGCAACGTCATTCCCGACGCCGCGTCGGTGACGGTCAATTACCGCTTCGCGCCCGACCGGTCGGCGGCCGAGGCCCTGCAGCATGTGCACGACGTGTTCGAGGGCCTTGATGTGCGGATCGAGCAGACCGATGTCGCAGCCGGCGCACTGCCCGGGCTCTCCAAGCCCGCTGCTAAGGCGCTCGTGGAGGCCGCAGCCGGACAGGTCCGAGCGAAATACGGCTGGACTGACGTAGCCCGTTTCGCTGCCCGGGGCATACCCGCGGTGAACTACGGGCCGGGTGACCCGAATTTTGCGCACCGGCGCGACGAGCGGGTCCCGGTCGACCAAATCGACGCTGCTGTGGACATGTTGCGCCGCTACCTGACGTCGTGAGCGCGCTGTGCCTGCGCGGCGGCGTCGGCGGCCGCTGGATGCAGCCCGGCATCCGCCAAATCGGCGGCCGCGTCGGCCAGCGCCGCGGAATCACCGGCTGCCAGCGCGCGGGCATGAGCCAGCGTCAGTCTGCCGAGCACACAGTCCACTTCAATGCAGAGGCGTTCGGCTCGATAGACAGCACGGGTGTCGCCGAGTCGTGCCGCGTCCTGCAGCGCCCGCAACGCGATCGCCGACTGTCCGCCGCGTTCGGCGGCCTGCACGGCCTCCCGGGCGGCGTCGACCGCGCTCGTCGCGTCGCCACGTGCTGCCCTCGACCAGGCTTTGGCCAGCGCCAGCTCAGGCGTGAACAGCGCCGACTTCAGACCGTGCCGAGACTCGGCTCGACCGAGCGCTTTTGCCGCCTCGACCTGTTGACCTTGTTGACCTAGCGCCTGCGCGAGCAGCATCAGCGACAGCGGGCCCCACGAATAGCCCGTCCGCGCCAGCGCGTCGGCGGCCGGCCCGAGCAGCGCCACCGCGGCGTCGAAATCGCCCTGCGCGATCGCCACGTACGCCACCAACACTTCGCCGATCGCCCTGCCGGGCTGCTGCAACTCGGCGAAATCGGTGTAACGCTGCGCCAACGACCGTGCCGTGCGCAGCTGACCCATCATCACCAGCGTCGTGACCCGGGCGAAGCCGCTGGTGAACCGCAACAAACCCGGATGCTCACCGGCCACCGCGCGGGCGGCCAGCGCATCGACGTCGTTGAACCGGCCGGTGCGGGCCGAGCACAGCGCCGCTGCCGACGCCGCCCATCCCACGCCCACCGGGTCGGCGTGCGGGGCTGCCAGCACCTCGCCGGCGATCCGCAAAGCGCGCAGCGGAGTGCCCGCGTTCATCGCGAACGTCGCCGCCAGCGCGTCCAGCGTGGCCCGGGCCGCCGGCGCCGAGACCCGGCTGCGTGTGGTCTGCAGGAAGGTGGTGGCCCGCTCCGGCTCGCTGAGCATCCAGAACTGGTTCGCCGCCCGCGGCAAGGCCCACGCCATCAGCTCGGTGTCCGACAAGGTGTGGGGAGTCACCGCAGCCAACACCGCACCGGCTTCCCGGCCGCGGCCCTGCCAGGCCAGCGTGTACGCCAGCACCAACTGCGCCGCCAGCCCCTCCGACCGGTCCAGCGCCGAGCGCGCCAACCGCTCGGCCAATACCAGTTCGCCGAGCCGCAGCGCCTGCTGAGCCGCGGTGGTCACGTCGGCGACCGTGCCCGGGGTGTCGCTTTCGGCCGTCAGCGCTGCCAACCGCAGCTGATCGCTGACTTGGTCGGACGCCTGCTTCGACAACTGTGCGACTACCGACGTGTGCAGGGCCCGCGCGCGGTCGGATGCGAGCGCGGCGCGGACGCGCTTGATGTACAGCGGGTGGGCCGCGTACACCATGTTCCCGTGTGCAACCGCGCCGGAGGCTTCGGCTTCGGCGACGGCCCGCTCGCCCGCTAGCGCCGTCAGGTCGGCCCGGGGCAGCGGTTCGGCGACGGCCAGGTAGTCCAGCACGGTGCGCGCCGATGCCGGCACGCCGCTCAGGTACTCGTCGATCAGGCCGGACAGCGACAACCGTTCATCGTCGCGGCAGCGCCAACCGTCGTCGGTGCGCACCACGCCGCCGCCCTCAACGAGATGGCGCAGATACAGCGGGTTGCCGTGGCTGCGCCGGAATGCCTCTTCGACGGTCGCGGCCTCCAGCGGCGCGCCCAACGCCGACTCCAGCAACGCCGAAGTACCCGCCAGGTCCAGCGGCTCGACGTCGATCCGGGTCAGCAGGTTGTCGGTCCACAACGCCGTGACTACGTCAGGCAGGGCGGTTTCCGGGCCGACGGTGACGATCAGCCGCGCCGAACCGGTCAGCGCCAGCTGGTACACCAATGTGGCGGACAGACTGTCGAGTTCATGCGCGTCCTCAACGACCAGCAGCAGGTCGCTGTCCGGGTCGATGAGGGATTGACGCGCGGCCCGCAGCAGCGCGGCGGGTCGCCCGATCTCGGCGACGCGGATTAAGCGGCCGAAGGCGCCGAACGGGACGATGCGCGCCGACGGTGTGCCGGTCACCCAGCGAACGACGGTGGGCCGGTCCGGCGCGGCAAACCTCTCGGCAGCGACGCGGGCCAGCAGCGTCTTGCCGACCCCGTCGGGTCCGACCAGCACCGCGCCCGACACCTGGGGGCTCTCCAACGCGGCCGTCACTCGTCGGATTACCGATTCCTCCGGCGCAGCGACCCAGGGCACCGCCGGATTTTATGGCCCTGCGGCCCGGGCGGCAGGCAGATAGGCCCAAAATGCACGGCGCGCCCGGCTGGTCTACCTTTCGCACTGTGCACCCCAAACGCGATGCGCCCCGGCAGTGGGCGGTCTGTGTGTACTGCGCGTCCGGGCCGACCCACCCGAAATTGCTGGCGCTGGCCGCCGAGCTGGGTGAGGCGATCGCCGAGCGCGGCTGGACGCTGGTGTGGGGCGGCGGCAACGTTTCTGCAATGGGCGCGCTGGCCACCGCAGCGCGCGGCCGCGGCGGCTGGACCGTCGGCGCAATACCCAAAATGCTCGTGCACCGTGAGCTTGCCGACACTGATGCCGACGAGCTGATCGTCACCGACACGATGCGTGAGCGTAAGCAGGTCATGGAGGATCGCGCCGACGCCTTTATCGCGCTGCCCGGCGGTATCGGCACATTGGAGGAGCTGTTCGAAACGTGGACCGCCGGCTACCTCGGTGTGCACGACAAACCTGTGGTGCTGCTTGACCCCAGCGGGCACTACGACGGGCTGCGGGCATGGCTGTACGGGCTGATCGACCGCGGATACGTCTCCCAGCTGGCCCTGGACCGGCTCGTAGTTGTCGACGAGGTGGGCGCCGCGCTGGCAGCCTGTGCACCCCGCTGATCCGGGCTAGCGCTGCACATTAGGCTGGCTGCGATTCAGCGAATGGGGGACACAGTGTCCGAACACGATTCCGGTACCCGCTCATCGGTCGGGCTGGTTGATATCGCCACCCGGCTGCCAGGTGTGTTGACCGACGTACCGGTAATGCTCCGTGGCGCATTCACGGGGCTGCTCGCCCGGCCGACGTCCAAGACGTCGATCGGCAAGGTGTTTCAGGACCGGGCAGCCCGCTACGGCGATCGGATCTTCCTCAAGTTCGGCGACCAGCAGTTGACCTATCGCGAAGCGAATGCGAGCGCCAACCGGTACGCGGCGGTGCTTGCTGCGCGCGGTGTCGGCCACGGCGACGTTGTCGGCATCATCCTGCGCAATTCACCCAACGCCGTGCTGACGATGCTGGCGGTGGTCAAGTGCGGCGCTGTCGCCGGCATGATCAACTACCACCAGCGCGGCGAGGTACTGGCGCACAGTCTCGGTCTGCTCGACGCGAAGGTGCTCGTTGCGGAATCCGACCTGGTCGACGCCATCCGCGACAGTGGCGCTCCCGATGCTGACCCGTTGACGATCGAGGAACTGGAGCGACTGGCCGCTACCGCGCCCACGGGCAACCCGGCATCGGCTTCGGCGGTGCTGGCCAAGGACACCGCCTTTTACATCTTTACTTCGGGCACGACAGGGCACCCCAAGGCCAGCGTGATGACGCACCATCGGTGGTTGCGGGCGCTGGCCGTGTTCGGCGGCGCGGGCCTACGGCTGCACAGCAGCGACACTTTGTACAGCTGCCTGCCGCTGTACCACAACAACGCGCTCACGGTCGCCGTATCGTCGGTGCTCAATTCCGGTGCGACGCTCGCCCTGGGCCGGTCGTTCTCGGCGTCGCGATTCTGGGACGAGGTGATCGCCAATGACGCCACCGCGTTCATCTACATCGGCGAGATCTGCAGGTATCTGCTCAACCAGCCGCCCAAGCCGACCGACCGCGCCCACAAAGTGCAGCTGATCGCCGGCAACGGGCTGCGTCCGGAGATCTGGGAGGAGTTCACCACCCGCTTCGGCATCGCCCGGGTGTGCGAGTTCTACGCCGCCAGCGAGGGCAACACGGCGTTCATCAACATCTTCAATGTGCCCAGAACCACGGGCATCTCGCCGCTGCCGTTGGCATACGTGGAATATGACCCGGACACCGGCGCCCCGCTGCGCGACAAGTCTGGCCGGGTGCGGCGGGTCCCCGCCGGTGAGCCCGGTCTGCTGCTCAGCCCGGTCAACAAGCTGCAGCCGTTCGATGGTTACACAGATCCTACTGCGAGCGAAAAGAAATTGGTGCGCAACGCTTTCCGTGATGGCGACTGCTGGTTCAACTCCGGTGACGTGATGAGCCCGCAGGGCATGGGTCATGCCGCGTTCGTCGACCGGCTCGGCGACACTTTCCGCTGGAAGGGTG
>JAFAQO010000338.1 GCA_019246375.1 Mycobacterium sp.
AAGGCAGCGTAGGTTAACAACCACTCGTATCGCGAGAATCGAATGGGCGTGCACACTGGAGCGGTGGAAGAAGACAGGAAACCAAACGACCGAGACACTTTGACACGTATCCACGATCTGGTTGCCGAGGAGCGGGCGCTTCGAGAACAACTGCTGCACGGCGACATCACCGAGTCCGAAGAGCATGAGCGGCTGCGCCGCGTCGAGACAGAGCTCGACCAATGCTGGGATCTGCTGCGGCAACGTCGTGCGCTGCGCGAAACCGGTGGTGACCCACGCGAGGCATCGGTGCGACCGCCCGGTCAAGTCGAGGATTACCTGAACTAGGAGCGAGCTCAGATGGCGGCCGGGCCTGGGCTGGATTTCGACGCAGTCGTCCTCGGCGGTGGGCACAACGGGCTGGTTGCGGCTGCCTACCTAGCCCGAGCGGGCCTCAAAGTGCGGCTGTTGGAGCGGTTGTCGCATGTCGGCGGGGCCGCGGTGTCGGCGCAAGTCTTCAAGGGCGTCGACGCCCGGCTGTCGCAGTATGCATACCTGGTCAGCCTGTTGCCGCAACGCATCCTCGACGACCTGGGTGCCTCGGTGCGGTTTGTTCGGCGACGCTATTCGTCGTACACCCCTGACCCACGCGCAGCCGGGCACACTGGCCTGCTTGTCGGCGCGCACTCCACCTTCGGTGCCATCGGTGCTGCCGGTGACGAGCGGTCATTCGCCGATTTCTACCGGCGCTGCCGGCTGGTGACCGAGCGGCTCTGGCCGACGCTGATCGAACCGCTGCCCAGCCGCGACCAGGCCCGCCAGCAAGTACTCGCCGGTGGCGATCCGGACGCCGCGCACGCGTGGCGGGCCATGGTAGAAGAGCCGATCGGCCATGCCATCGCCGACGCGGTGGACGACGATATTGTCCGCGGTGTGATCGCCACCGACGCGCTGATCGGCACCTTCGCTCGCGTCGATGACCCCGCACTGCCACAAAACGTGTGTTTCCTGTACCACCTGCTCGGCGGCGGCACTGGGGACTGGAACGTTCCGATCGGCGGCATGGGATCGGTAACCGAGGCCCTGGCCGCGGCCGCCATCCGGCACGGTGCCGAAATCCTCACTGGCGCAGAGGTTTACGCGGTCAATCCCGACGGAGAGGTAGGCTACCGCCACGGCGACGAAGATCACCTGATCCGCGGGAGATTCGTCCTGGCCGGCGTCACGCCGGTGGTCTTGGCCGCCCTGCTCGCCGAACCCACACCGCAACTGGCCCAGGGGGCGCAGGTCAAGGTCAACATGGTGGTGCGGCGGCTGCCCAGGTTGCGCGACGAGAGTGTGACACCGCAGCAGGCATTTGCAGGAACGGTGCATCTCAACGAGACGGCGACGCAGCTGGACGCGGCGTACTCGCGCGCGGCGGCGCGGCGGCTACCGGATCCGCTGCCGTGCGAAATCTACTGCCATTCAGTGACCGACCCGACCATAATGTCGGCCGGCCTTCGTGGTTCGAACGCCCAGACGCTGACGGCCTTCGGCCTGCATACGCCGCATTCCCTGTTCAACGGCGCACTGTCCGACCAGCTGCGCGACCAGCTCACCGAGTCGGTGTTGCTATCGCTGAACTCGCTTTTGGCTGAGCCCATTCAGGAATTGCTGTTGGCAGATGCCAACGGCCGGCCGTGCATCGAGACCAAGACCACGCTGGACGTGGAGCACACGCTGGGGATGAGCGGCGGCAATATCTTCCACGGCGGATTGAGTTGGCCGTTCGCAGATCCGGACGATCCGCTTGAGACACCGGCCCGGCAGTGGGGCGTGGCGACTGCCCACGAGCGGATCCTGCTGTGCGGCTCCGGTGCGCGCCGCGGCGGGGCGGTGTCAGGTATCGGCGGCCACAACGCCGCGATGGCGGTCCTCCTACAGCGGTGTTAGCCGGGCCCCGCCCGGCCACCTATCGCGCATCGATCGTGGCGTAGTCGCGCTCGCAGTACCCGGTGTAGATCTGGCGGGGACGGCCGATCTTGCTGTTGCCTTCGTCGTGCATCTCGCGCCAGTGCGCGATCCACCCGGGCAACCGGCCCAACGCGAACAACACGGTGAACATCCGGACCGGGAACCCCATGGCGCGGTAGATCACGCCGGTGTAGAAGTCGACGTTCGGGTACAGCTTGCGCTCGACGAAGAAATCGTCGGTCAACGCGACCTCTTCGAGCGACTTGGCGATGTCCAGCAGATCGTCGTCGCCACCGAGCTTGCCAAGAATCTTGTCGGCCTGCTCTTTGACGATGCGCGCCCGCGGATCGTAGTTCTTGTAGACGCGGTGACCGAAGCCCATCAGCTTCACGTTGTCCTCGCGGTTCTTGACCTTGCGGACGAAGTCGTGGACGTCGCCTCCGTGGGCGCGGATCTGCTCGAGCATCTCCAGCACTGCCTGGTTGGCGCCGCCGTGCAACGGGCCCCACAGTGCATTGATGCCGCCCGAGATGGAGGTGAAGAGGTTGGCCTTAGACGAGCCCACCAGCCGCACGGTCGACGTCGAGCAGTTCTGCTCGTGATCGGCGTGCAGGATGAACAACATGTCCAAGGCACGCACCAGCTCGGGGTCGACCTCGTAGGGTTCGGCCGGTAGCCCGAAGGTCATCCGCAGAAAATTCTCCACCAGCGTGTGCTTGTTGTCTGGGTACAGGAACGGCTGGCCGACCGACTTCTTGTAGGCGTAGGCCGCGATGGTGGGTAGCTTGGCCAGCAACCGTATCGTGGACAGTTCGACCTGCTCGCTGTCCATCGGATCCAGGGAATCCTGGTAATAGGCCGACAGCGCGTTGACCGCGCTGGAGAGCACCGGCATCGGATGCGCATTGCGCGGAAAGCCGTCGAAGAACCGCTTCAGGTCCTCATGCAACATGGTGTGCCGCTGGATCTGGCGGCTGAACTCGGCCAGCTGGTCCTTGTCCGGCAGCTCGCCGTAGATGAGCAGGTAGCTGACTTCGATGAACGTCGACTTCTCGGCGAGCTGCTCAATCGGGTAGCCGCGGTAGCGCAGAATTCCCGCGTCGCCGTCGATGTAGGTAATGGCGCTTTTGGTTGAGGCGGTGTTAACAAAGCCGCTGTCGAATGTGGTGTACCCGGTCTTGGCCAGCAGAGAGCCGAGCGCGATGCCGTCGGCTCCCTCCGTGGCGTGGACGATCTGCAGGTCCAACTCCCCACCCGGGTATCGGAGAATGGCGGTGTCGTCGGTTGCGGCCACAAGAACCCCTTTGCGCTCTGCGAGAGTGACAACGCTGGCCTTACTAGGTGCGCATAGTTGAAGGTAGTCGCTATTGTGACCGAGCGCTTGCGGGGGGCGACGTCCCAGCGCGAAAGCACTCTACCGCGCCAGCCGAACCTCCGTTCTGGTCGTTAAGGCTGCAGGCGTTCGATGCGATCGCCGACGACGCGGATGCGGTTGTGTAGCCGGTCTTCCCGCCCCTGCCAGAACTCGACCACTTCGGGCGCGATCAGGTATCCACCCCAGTTCGGGGGTACCGGGACGCAGTCGTCGTCCGCGAAGCGAGCGGTTACCTCCGCGAGCTGATCGAGCAGCGCCGCCCGCGACTCGATCGGCCGCGACTGCGCAGACGCCCACGCGCCCAGCTGGGAGCCGCGCGGTCGCTGTGACCAATAATTTTCAGTGGCCGCGAAATCGACCTTGGTCACCGGACCGCGAATGTGGAACTGACGCCCCAGCTGGTACCAGGGAAAGGTCGCCGACGCGTACGGCGTCGCGGCCAGTTCAGCCCCCTTGGCCGAGTCATAGTTGGTGAAGAACGTGATTCCGGTCTCGGCCACGCCCTTACACAACACCGATCGGCTGACCGGGCGTCCCGAGTCGACGGTGGCCAGGACCATGGCGTTGGGCTCAGCGACACCCGCGCGCTCGGCGTCGTCGATCCACTTGCGCAACAACGCCACCCACCCGTCGTCGAGCCAATCGACGTCTAGATCGGGGCTGTCGTCCTTCTCAACTGACCCGTATTCCACCCGCATCGCCGCCAAGTGCTCGTTGTCCGGTCCTGCCATCGGGCCCAACGCTACTACCCGGGGGCCACCCGTTTGTTACCGACCGGTAGTAGCAGTCCGGGGGCGGAGTGCGAGAATTGCCCTATGACTGTGATCCCCGCAAACCTTCCGGAGAGCTTCGTACCCGGCCTCGACGGCGTGGTGGCATTCACCACCGAGATCGCCGAGCC
>JAFAQO010000368.1 GCA_019246375.1 Mycobacterium sp.
GCCGCCGTCATGCTCATGACTTCTGCACTCCTGCTCATTTCCTAGGGAGCAAGACCCGCGACGTTCACCGACCCGCAAAATCCCGCTGCATCCTGCTGACCACATTCACGAAGGACCCATCGATGCACGCTCTCATCGAAATCCTTACCGGCCTCGCGATCCTCGCCAACGCCGTCGTCTACGGCACCGACGTCTTCGGCGCGATCGTCTTGCGCCCCGCCATCGCCGCGGTCGATGATCGCACCCTCGCCCAGCTACTCGGCCACGTCCACCGCATCGCCGACCGCCGCTTCGCGGCGATTGGCATCGGCGGCCTGATCGCCGCCGTGGCGATGGCCGCGCTCGCCGCCGCGAGCGGGCACTGGGTGAGCACCACGCCTCGGACACAGTCTGCATGAGTCGGGTTGCGCTGACGCGTCATTTCCAGGCCGCAGATATCGCGTCAATACCGGTGCCTGCGGTGTCGTGGCGGGTACCCCTTGCAGCAGTGCACGTCTCGAACGCAAGGGATCCTCGCATGCCTGTCCTGAACCATCACATCGTGGCGACCCGCGACAAGGAAGCGACCGCCCGCTTCTTCACCGAAGTCCTCGGTCTGGACGATCCGTTCCGGCTGGGCACGTTCGCCGTGCTGCGAGTCAGCGCCGACACCACCTTGGACTTCATCGACACTGACGAGGACTTCGACCGGCTGCATTACGCATTCCTGGTCACCGAGAGCGAGTTCGACGAAATCTTCGCCCGCATCAAAGAGCGGCAGCTGCCCTATTGGTCCGACCCGATGCACAACCATCCCGATGAGATCAATAACTGGGATGACGGCCGAGGTGTGTACTTCGACGACCCGAACGGGCACCGGTTGGAAATCATCACCCGGCCCTACGGCAGCGGCGGCACCGAGGCACAGCATCCGCATCCCCTCGTGGCTCCGACCATCAGGGAATCCAGTGGTCCTACGGATGTCCACTGACCGCGTCCGAGAGCACACGGGAGTTCAATTGAGTGAGCTGCTGACCAAGCGTCCCGATCCACGCCGCCGGCTACGGGAGCTGCTGCGCGAGCCGCCCGTCCTGACGGCGCCCGGGCGCTGGCTTACGGCCGCGTGATACGGGACAGCTCGAAGCGGCGGATTTCAAGGCGTCCGCTGCGCAGTCCTGCCTTCATCGGGAATGGAACTCGAGTGTGGCGCATGATCTCTTCGACCGGCACCAAGTCGTCGGCATACAGTTCCCACCCCGCAAAGCGACGGCGCAAATCTTTTGCCCCTATCCCCGCGGCCGTTCCGGGAATTTTCGTGAAGCCGGCCATCAGCAGCAGTGCGTCGGGGGCGGCGACGCTGGTGACTCCACTTGCGTACGCCTCTCGCTGGCGCTCGGATAGGCCGTAGTAACACCCGCTGTCGATGACCAAGCGGTAATGATCGCCGACGTCGAGGTCAACGAGCTTGGTCACATCACCTCGCACGAAACGCGCTGGGGCCGCCGCGCCAACGGCTTTGGAACACGCCTTATCGATGGCGCGAGCCATCATGTCGATCCCGACCGCGTCCCACCCATGCCGTGCGAGATAAAGCGTGTTGCGTCCCGCGCCGCAACCTAGGTCGAGTGCCCTCCCCGGTTCGAGCGAGCGTTCGCCTTCCACCAGTTCCACCAGTCGTGTGTCGGGAAGATCGGCGCTGGCAAGCGCCGGATTCAATCCGATGCGGGTGAGCACCTCGTAGAGGAGACGCAAAACTCGAGGATTCATGACCGGTATGTCCAGCGCGCGAAAGTAAGTCGCCGAGATATTCCTAGGCGCCAGAACCGAACTGACGGCGAAGCGTCTCCCCGTTCGGCTTTCCGCCGAGCGCAGCAGAGATCTGGTCCCAGGACCATTCGGCGGCCCGGGCCTCCCGCACGGCTACCTCTATCGCTTTCTGAGCGATGCGGCGCGCGTCGGCGGCAGCTTGGATCAACTCTTCAACGGCCCTGGCCATACCATAGATTATGACACATATTGTGTCATAGGTCGAGCAGACCCAGGCCGGTGTCGGTTTCATCTCGCCGCCGCCGGGGAAGCCTCAATTGACCAGGGCTTTGCCAACCCGGTGCCCGACCACGCCAGTGGTCGTAGGCTGGTAATGGCCAGCATGGCAGACAACGGCGAGTGCGACGAATGAACCGATCGAGTGGCTTTCTCCGGCGAGCGTCCTGGCGCAGCTTCCGCGACCGCCGCGAAGCCGGCCGGGTGCTGGCCGAGGATCTGACGTCATACCGCGACAAAGACGGCCTGCTTGTATTGGGACTGGCCCGCGGCGGCGTCCCGGTTGGCTGGGAGGTCGCCGCAGCCCTGCACGGCGCGCTCGACGTGTTCCTGGTGCGCAAGTTGGGCGTGCCGCAATGGAGTG
Organism: Mycobacterium sp.; assembly: GCA_019246375.1. GTDB lineage: Bacteria > Actinomycetota > Actinomycetes > Mycobacteriales > Mycobacteriaceae > Mycobacterium. The sequence goes on from JAFAQO010000368.1 coordinate 2,387, forward strand.
AGCTCGCGATGGGAGCGTTGGCCACCGGAGGCGGAGTAGTGATGAACGACAATGTCGTTTCCAGCCTTCGCATCAGCGACGAACAGGTGCGCGCGGTAATCGAGCGCGAGACGACGGAGTTGAAGCGGCGTGAGCACGCCTACCGCGGCGACCGGCCGCCCGTCGATCCACGCGGCAAGACGGTGATTCTGGTCGACGACGGCATCGCTACCGGCGCCAGCATGCTCGCCGCGGTGCGGGCGATCCGAGCAGCCGGTCCAGAATCGGTCATCGTCGCAGTCCCGGTGGGGCCGCAATCTGCGTGCCAACAGCTCGCGCAAGAGGCCGACGATGTGGTCTGCGCGACCATGCCAGCCGCATTTGAAGCGGTCGGGCAGGTTTTCGCCGACTTCCACCAAGTCACCGACGATGAGGTTCGCGAACTACTCGCCACGCCGCCCTGGCAAGGCAGTCTTTAACGGCTGTTGTCGTCGCCGACGGCGCCGTGGTCGTATTCGTCGGATCCGCCCGGTTCCTCGCTGGCACCGGCCCCCGATTCAGCACGACGCGACGACACCTGGCCGCTGCCGCCTTGCTCGGCCGCGTCTTCGGGATAGTCTTCGTAGGCACCTTCATGGACGCTGCCGGCGGCACCTGTCCCGGATTCGCCCGTCGACTCCGCATTACGCTGGGCGTCGGCCTTCGCAGCGACCGGTTCTTCCGAACGGCCGCCCGCCGCCCGCCGCCGCCGTTCCTGCAAACCATCGATGATCAGCAGCACCACGCCCAGCACGCTTGCCCCGATGCACACCCAGGCCACCACTGCGTTGCTGGTAACGACCGCGAACACCAGGGCGGCGAGACCTATCACCGCTAACACCAGTGCGATAATCAGCATCGGTTATCCTCCAGCGGGCGGGGCAAAACAGGTGCCGACCGTGGGGTCCGGCATTAGCTAGTTATTGCCCCGATTGAACTGGTTTAACCCACCGCCTGGTTGGTCGCGTTGGAATCGACCGGCGCAGCTGAGCCGCGCTGCCCCAGTTCTTCGAGCTGGGACTCCAGGTATGTCTTGAGCCGGGTGCGGTACTCGCGTTCAAACGTCCGAAGTTGTTCGACGCGACCCTCGAGCACGGTGTGCTGCTGATTGATGGTGCCCATGATCTCCGAATGCTTGCGTTCGGCGTCGGCTTGCAGTGCGTCGGCCTTCTCCTGGGCCTGCCGCAGCTGGGTCTCCGAACGGGTCTGGGCGTCGGCCAGCATCGCCTCGGCGCGCTCCCGGGCTTCGGTGAGGATCTGGTCGGCATTTGCGCGGGCGTCGGCCAACATCTTGTCCGACTCGGCCTTGGCCGTACTGGTCAAACGGTCGGCGGTGTCTTGCGCCAAGGTCAGCACCTTGGCGGCCTGCATGGCGCGCTCGTCACTAGACGCGGCGGGCGCCGACTCCGGTGCCGGCTTGGCGGCTTCGGGTTCGGACTCGGATTGGCGGAGCGGAATGCCCTCGGTGACTTTAGCTCCATTACCGCCACTCGCGCCGGCCAGTTCCTGGTCGAGTTCGCTGACTCGCTGACGAAGATCGGAGTTCTCCTCAATGAGCCGCGTTAGCTCGTTCTCCACCAGGTCAAGGAAGGCGTCGACCTCGTCTTCGTTGTAGCCGCGCTTGCCGATCGGCGGCTTACTGAACGCCACATTGTGGACGTCGGCTGGTGTAAGCGGCATTGTCTGCCCCCTTGAGTCTGGACGGTCAAACCGATCTGAAAGTGTGGACGATGTGCTAGCCGTAAGGCAACCGTCGCCCATCCTGTCACACCAGACTCTACGGTTGCCGGTGAGGCCGATACTTAGATCGGCTTTCAAATTTGAGAGCCGATAAATCCGGCCGTTGAGGCTCGAGTAATCGGGTGAGAAATCGTCGGAAACCGCCACCGTTTGGCGCCGTCGCCGCGCGAGCCCGCCGCTTCAGCCGCGGTTGAGGGCCACCTGCATCCCGATGAAAGCGACCAGCAGCAGCACCATGATCGACAGGTCGAAGCGGACGGCACCAATGGTGAGCTGCGGTATCAGCCGACGTAACAGCTTCACCGGCGGGTCGGTGAGCGACATGATGATCTCCAGGATCACCACGGTGGCCCCGCGCGGGCGCCAGTCGCGGCTGAACGAGCGGATGAACTCAACGACGACCCGAGCGATCAGCAGCAGCCAGAAGACGAACAGTGCGTAGCCAAGGATTAGGAAGAACAGCGCCAACGAGACCCGACCTCACTGATGATGTGACGTTCACTACATCGCCGCCGTCCACCGGCGCGATGATCGCCAGCCTACCGGCTGCAGCGGGCCGGACGGCGCCAGTCGCTTACTGGTAGGCGTAGAACCCCGTCTCGGCGATCCGGCGGCGCTCCTCAGGCGTCACGTCAACGTCCGCGGGTGACAACAGAAAGACCT
>JAFAQO010000436.1 GCA_019246375.1 Mycobacterium sp.
CGAACACCAGCGCGGTGTCCTTGAGCACGTCGGCCTCTTTCAACTCGATCCAGAGGTCGTTGCCCTCACGGGTGCGCTCGCCTACGCCCGCGAACACCGAGGTACCACCAAAGTTGCGGGCGATCCGGTTGATCATCTCCTGGATCAACACCGTCTTGCCCACGCCGGCGCCGCCGAACAGCGCGATCTTGCCGCCTCGCACGTAGGGCGTCAGCAGGTCGATCACCTTCAGACCGGTCTCCAACATTTCGGTCCGAGGTTCCAGCTCCTCGAATGTCGGTGGCTTGCGGTGGATAGGCCAGCGGTCAAAATCTTTTCCGTAGCCATCCTCGTCGAGGCAGTCGCCGAGGGCGTTGAACACGTGGCCCTTGACACCGTCACCAACCGGAACCGCGATCGACTCGCCGGTATCAATCACCTCGACACCGCGCACCAGGCCGTCGGTGGGCTGCATCGATATGGCGCGCACCAGGTTGTCGCCCAAGTGTAGAGCGACTTCTAACGTCACGGTTTTCTTGAGCGCTTCGTAGGTAACCTTTGTGTGCAGCGCGTTGAAAAGGTCCGGTATGGCTCCGCGGGGGAATTCGACGTCGACTACGGGCCCGGTAACCCTTACCACGCGGCCGTTGGTGTCCTTCTTTTGACCGTCGCGGCCGTTGCCGTCTTTGCTCTTGGTGTCTTCAGACTTCTCTGTGTTAGCAGCCATCTCTTCTTCGCTTCCTAACGGGCGTTATGAACCGGCCTCGGCGAGCGCGTTCGCGCCACCGACGATTTCGCTGATCTCCTGGGTGATCTCGGACTGCCGCTGACGGTTCGCCTGCAGAGTGAGATCCTTGATGAGGTCCTCGGCATTGTCGGTGGCCGACTTCATCGCCCGCTGGCGTGACGCCAGCTCCGATGCTGCGGATTCGAGCAATGCCACATAAACGCGGGTGGTCAGATAGCGCGGCAGCAGCGAATCGAAAAGCGTCGTTGCGTCCGGCTCAAAGGTATACAGCGTGCGCAGACCTCTGTCTTCCCCGACGTACTCGATTTCCATCGGGGCCATCCGGCGAGCCGCAGGCGACTGCGACATCATCGTCTTGAATTCGGTGTAGACGATGTGCAATTCGTCGACAGCGACGGTGTCGTCGGATTCTCGATCGTCGTCACCAACACCTGCCATGAACGCATCCACGAGCGTCTCGGCGATCTCGCAAGCGTTTTCATACTGGGGTTGCTCGGAGAAGCCAGTCCACGACTCGGCGATGTCCCAGTTGCGGAATGAGAAGTGGCTCTCTGCTTTTCGGCCGACGGCGTACAGTAGCGGCTTTTTGCCTTCCTCCCGCAGCAGCGAAAAAAGCTGCTCGCTGCGGCGGAAGACGCTCGAATTGTAGGCGCCGCAAAGGCCACGATCCGAGGACACGACAAGTACGCCGGCTCGCTTAGGGTTGGGACGCTCCGCGAGCAGTGGATGATCGAGCGCGGCTTCGTTGCCGAGGGTGGTCAGCATCCGGGTGATCTCATTTGCATAGGGCCGGGCAGCCTCGAGCCTGGACTGCGCCTTGCCGATACGCGAGGTCGCGATCATTTCCTGGGCTTTGGTGATTTTTTTGATCGACCCGGCCGAGCGGATCCGTCCGCGTATCTGACGAAGTTGGGCACCCATCCTTAACTACTTCTTTTCTTCCTTTTTCGGTGCGGGCTTGTGCACCTGCACTGATTCCTTGCCCAACTCTTCTTGATCGAGAGCGTCGACGTGCTCGTCGGGCACCACCGAGCCGCCACCGGTCGCCGCAAACCCTTTCTTGAACTGGTTGACCGCCTCGGTGACCTTATCGGCCAGATCCTCGCCGAACTCCCGCTGTTCGCGTATCTCTTTCAAGATCCCTTCCTCAGAGGACCGCACGTGGTCGAGGAATTCCGATTCGAACCGGTTGATGTCTTCGACGGGTACCGAGTCCAGGTGACCACCGGTGCCCAGGAAGATCGAGACCACCTGTTCTTCAACCGGCATCGGCTGGTTCTGCGGCTGCTTGAGCAGTTCCACCAGTCGCTCGCCACGGTTCAGCTGCTTCTGCGTGCCCTCGTCCAAGTCGGAAGCGAAAGAGGCGAACGATTCCAACTCGCGGTACTGCGACAGGTCAAGACGGAGCGAGCCGGCTACGTCCTTCATTGCCTTGATCTGCGCATCGCCACCTACCCTGGACACCGACATACCGACGTTAATGGCTGGGCGCACACCCTGATTGAATAGGTCTGTCTCTAAGAAGCACTGTCCGTCGGTGATTGAGATGACATTGGTCGGGATGTAAGCCGAGATGTCGTTCGCCTTGGTCTCCACGATAGGCAGCCCGGTCAAGGAGCCGCCACCCAGCTCGTCGGACAGCTTGGCGCAGCGTTCCAGCAAACGCGAGTGCACGTAGAAGATGTCGCCGGGGTAGGCTTCCCGGCCCGGCGGACGCCGCAGCAGCAGCGACATGGCACGGTATGCATCGGCGTGCTTGCTCAGGTCGTCGAACACGATCAGCACGTCCTTGCCTTCATACATCCAGTGCTGGCCGATCGCCGAACCGGTGTAGGGCGCCAGCCATTTGAAGCCGGCCGACTCCGCTGCGGGTGCGGCCACGATCGTGGTGTAGTCCATCGCACCGCCTTCTTCGAGGTCGTGGTGCACACCGGCGATCGTCGTGCCCTTTTGGCCGATAGCCACGTAAATGCAGCGGACCTGAAGCTCCTCGTCGCCGCTTTCCCAGACCTTCCGCTGATTGAGGATTGTGTCCACACATATCGCGGTCTTACCGGTCTTGCGGTCGCCGATGATCAGCTGGCGCTGCCCCCGGCCGATCGGGGTCTGCGAGTCGATAGCCTTGATCCCGCTCTGCAGCGGCTGCTTTACTCCCTGCCGCTGCACCACGGAGGGAGCCTGTAGCTCCAAGGCCCTGCGTTCGTCTGAGTCGATGTCGCCTCGGCCGTCAATCGGCTGACCCAGCGGGTTCACCACTCGCCCCAGATACCCGTCGCCGACCGGAACCGACAGCACCTCGCCGGTACGCTTAACCTGCTGGCCTTCTTCGATGGTCTCGTAGTTTCCCAGGATCACCACGCCAACCTCATGCTCGTCAAGGTTGAGCGCCACTCCGAGGATGCCGCCGGGGAATTCGAGCAGCTCCTGGGCCATCACCGAGGGCAACCCCTCGACGTGCGCGATACCGTCGCCGGTGTCCACGACAGTACCGACTTCCTCGCGGGCGGAGTCGGACGTGAAGGAGCTGACGTACTCTTCGATCGCGCCCTGGATATCGTCGGCGGAAATGGTCAGATCGGCCATAGCTTTTCGTCTTCCTGTTTCGTGAGTTGCTAACTGATTGCCGTTCAGTCGGGTAGTTGGCTTCGCGCGCTGGCGAGACGAGACGAAAGCGTACCGTCGATCACTTCTTCGCCGACGGAGATTCGCAGCCCGCCCAGAAGTTTGGAGTCAACCTGCATCTGCAACGTCACCGGGTGACCGTAGATCCGGCTCAGAACTTCGGTGAGACGGGTGCGCTGATCGTCGCTCAACTCGCCCGCAGCGCTGACGTGGGCCACGACTTCGCCGCGGCGGGCCACCGCCACCCCGGCCAATTCCGACACCGCCTTCTCGGCCGGTTGACCCCGCAACAGCTCGATGGTTTGAGACAACAACGCGATCGCGATGGGGTTGACCCGGCCGCTTGCGCTATCGAGCACCTTGCGCAGTAGCTCGACACGACGCTCGGCCGGCGCTGTCTCGTCGCCCAGCAAGATGGCAAGGCGAGGCTGCGCGTCGAGGATGCGACTGAAGCGGAACAGCTGGTCTTCCACCTCATCGACTTGGTCGGACCGCTCGGCCCGCATCAGCAACGCCTGCCGCGCGATGTGTTCGATGGCGTCGATCAGATCAGAGTCAGCCGACCAGCGCTCCGACACCGCGGCGCGAAGCACGTCCAGCGTGGAATCTTCGACTTGTCCGGATACCAGCCGCTCTATGAGCCGGACCCGGGGGGCTTCGTCCTCGGAGGGCAAGGTGAGGTACCGCATCACCACGACTTCGCGATTCAGCAGTTGTGCTACCGACGCCAGCTCGTCGGCCAGGGTGGACAGCCCCTTGTCATCAAGGTTGTCGGCCACTTTCCCGAATTTGTCCAACAAGCTTTTCAGGGCATCTCGGCTCGCCGAGCGCATTTTGGCCAGCACCGGATACTGGACCTCCGCCTCGGACGGCGCCATGTCATCGATGTCGTCCAGAAAACGGTCCACAGTAGCGGATTGCTGCTCCGAGTCGGCCACATGGTCGCGCACCAGTTCTCCGGCGCGCTGAACGGCTTCGTAACCGAGGTCCTGCCGAAGCTGACGAATCAGCTGCGCGCGGAGCAACTCCACTTGCCGGGCGCCCTGAACCTTCACGCGTTCCACTTCGGCATCGGCCTGTTCCCGTAGTTGCTCGGCGATTCGGTCGGCGTCCGCACGCGCCCCGTCGGTAATGCGCTCCGCCTCCGCCTTTGCGTCCTCTACAGCCTTCTTGTGGATCTGGCTCGCCTCCGTCAACCGATCGGCCGCTTGGGCAGACTCGTCCAATTCCCGCTGCACCGCTTTCTGCCGATCGACCATCAGCCTGCGCACCGGCGGTACGGCGTAGCGCCACACGAGAATCACAATGACTGCGAAGCCACCTAGCTGTCCCAGGAATGTTGACATCGCGCCTACCGCTTCGACCCGGTCGCCGCCGACGACGTTGCAATATCGACTCGCAGAATTCGGCTGGCCAGGGTTGTCGACATGGTGTCGACGCGAGAGCGCAGCTCCTCCGCTATTGAGTCACCTTCTTGTTTCAATTGCTCGCGGGCATCCTGCAGTGTCGAGTTCACCTCGTCCTCGGTACGGCGACGCATGTCATCGAGGACCTTGCGACCTTCTGCCCGGGCACCGTCACGAAGGCCCGACGCCTCCGAGCGCGCTTCTGCCATCGTTTTCTCGTAGTCGTCTCGGGCAGCAGCGAATTGCTCATCAGATCTCTTGTTGTCGGCCTGCGTCTTCGCAACCATGTACTCGCGCTCACGGAGCACCTTCATGATCGGCGGCACGACAAATGTGCCGATGACGCCGAGCACGATGAGGAATATGGCGAGCACGAAGAAGAAGGTGCCGTTGGGGACGAGAAAGTTGCTGCCGCCGCCTTCTGCTACTGCCCGGCCGGCGGCTAGAACCGTAGCGTTCATTTCAGCCATTTGCCCTGATTATGAGCCCACTGGATTGGCGAAGACGAACAGCGCCATGAACGCGAGATTGATGAAGTACATCGCCTCCACCAGACCGACCGTGATGAAGAACGGCGTGAACAGCCGGCCCTGGGCCTCGGGCTGCCGCGCGATGCCGGCTATCAGTGCGTTACCGGCAATACCGTCCCCGATAGCCGCGCCGACCGCACCTCCGCCCAGCATCATTCCACCGCCGATGAGAGCACCCTGGGCAATCTGGGGACTCATTCCAGCCATTCCATACCTCCTTGTTACCGGTAGCGGTCTACCGGGTTGTTGGGGCGGCCAAGCATGTTTGGCGGCCGATTCCTATTCGTGTTCCTCTTCCACTTCCATCGACTGACTGAAATACAAGACGGTCAGCAGCGCGAAGATGAACGCTTGGATGAATCCGACGAACAAGTCGAACGCTTTCCAGATGGCGTTGGGCGCCCACAGAATGTAGGGCGGGAACATCGCGATCAGCGCCACCATGATGCTGCCGGCGAAGATGTTGCCGAAAAGTCGGAGGGACAATGACACCGGCTTGGCGATCTCCTCGACCGCGTTGATCGGCGCCAGAACCGCGACGTGTCCCTTCAGCAGTTTGATGGGATGCCCAAGTATGCCGCGGCGCCCGATTCCGGCCAGGTGATAACAGACGAAAACGAACAAAGCCAACGCCAACACGTAGTTGATGTCGGCTGCCGCTGGTTTGAGCAACTCGGTATTTGTCCCAGATTTTGATGTGTATTGCACCGGCAGGACCGCCAGCCAGTTGGAGACGAGGATGAACACGAAGATCGTGACCGCCAGCGGTAACACGAACGGCGCGATCCGCAAGCCGATGGTGCTCTCGATCTGGGTGCGCATCTGGATGGTGATGGCCTCAAAGAACAACTGCACACCGTTGGGCACACCCTTCGAGGTGACTTTGGACCGGAGGAAGAAGGCCAGCGCGATCACGATGACTGCGGCGATTGCCGTCGACAGCACGGTGTCGGTGTCGACAGTCAGCCCTAACCACTTGGCCTTGGTGTGCTCCCCGACCTCGATTTGGCCGGCGGCCAAGATCACCCTGTCAATCATCGGCGTCACCCCTCCCGTCAACGTGCTCGTCTCCTGAACCCGTCTGGCCTGACGGCACCGACCCGCCCCCGGCACGGAGCTTCTTCCAGACCGGCAGTGTGGTCGATGCCACAAGCAATACCTGGAATACGGCCAAGCCAAACACAACGCCCAGCCCCGCGGGTTGAAAAATGAAAGCAATAATCAGCGCGATCACGGTGAAGACCATCAGCCGCCACGCGGAATTCATGGCCATCCGGGTCTTCAGCGGATGCGCCTCGGCGGTGATCACTGCGACCGAACGCTGCACCAACAGCGCGTTCAGCAAACCCATCAGCAGGCCGATGCCAATGAAAACTCCGACCATTACCCGGCCGAGCCAGGCCGCGGCGAGGATGGCCGCCAGGGTCAGCCCGAGGCTGATGACGAGCAGCCGAATCGGCCGAAACACCACCGCGGGAAACACCAACGGCGCGTCATGCGCTGACGAAGTCACTGCTGCACCTCAATCCCGGGTTTGTGGGAGTCGCCTGGTGAATCCTGGCGTGGCCCGTTGAGCGTAGCCGGAATTGTCGCGGTGGAAACACCCAAGGGACAGCTCCCTTTGTCGGTCGTACATCGGCACGATCGGAGATAGCTCCGACGGCCGGAGGCCGGCAACCCGCGAGGTTAATTCGGGTTCTACCTGCACCGTACCATATGGTTAACCCGCTCTACTACTCCTCGTCGTAGAGATCGTCGCGCCGGCGTAGTAGCGGAACTAGCGTCGCTATCACCGCGACCGCAATGGCGCCCAGCATCACTGCTCCGGTGTCGCGGGGATCAAAGAAAATCGTGCTCGCGGCGCCGAAGGCGACGATCCCTACCCACAGATAGATGAGCAGTACGACGCGACGGTGCGAATGACCAATCTGCAGCAGCCGGTGGTGCAGATGCATCTTGTCCGGGCTGAACGCACTGCGCCCGGCGCGGGTGCGGCGCACGATGGCCAATAGCAGGTCGAGCATCGGCACGAACATCACCGCGACCACCAGAAGGAACGGCGACAGTAGAGCAAACACATCGCGCGCGCCGTAGGCGTTCTGGGAAATCGGGCCGGCGGCTGTTGTCGACGCAGCGGCGAGCATCAAGCCAATCAGCATCGAACCGGAATCGCCCATGAAGATTTTGGCCGGGTGAAAGTTATGTGGCAGGAAACCTAGGCACGCACCGGCGAGCACCACTGAGATCACCGCGGGCGGATAGAAGAGCACGTCGCCGCCGTGGTCACGAAGAAGGCCGACCGAGAACATGCAGATTGCCACCGCGGTAATGAGACCCAATCCGGCGGCCAGCCCGTCGAGCCCGTCGACGAAGTTCATCGCGTTGACGATCGCGACCGTCAAAGCGAGCGTGAGCAGGATTGAGGAGACCTGGTCCAGCACGATGGTGCCGACCCCGCCGAGCGGAATGTACAACACGCTCCAGGCGACCCCCATGGTGACCAGCACGCTGGCCGCAGTGATCTGTCCGGCGAATTTTGTCAGAGCGTCTAACCCCCAGCGATCGTCGATGAGGCCGATGCTCATGATCACGGCAGTGGCCACCACCACCGCGGGCATGCCCGATGAATAGACGAAGCCGCGAGTGAGCGCCGGAAGCTGGGAGGCGAGAAAGATGGCCGCGATAACGCCGAGGTACATCGCCAGCCCGCCCATCCGCGGCGTCGGCGTCAGATGCACGTCGCGCTCCCGCGGATAGGCCACCGCCCCGAACCGAGTGGCCAGCAGCCGTACCGGCCCGGTCGCGAAGTAGGTGATTATCGCGGCGGTCAGCCCGACGAGCACCAGCTCACGCAATGGCACACCGGTGCCGCGATCAGACAGGGCAAG
>JAFAQO010000500.1 GCA_019246375.1 Mycobacterium sp.
ATTATTTGCTCAGTCTTGTGCTGGCCGGGTGTTAGGGGGAAAGGTGACGTACTAAGTCCGACAGGGTACGAGGAGGCACGTCATGGCTGACAAGGCGACTAGTTCCCAGGGCGCGGGAGCTGCTCCCGTCGCGGATAGACCGGCCGCCGTCCGCAACGTGGTATTGGTGGGACCGTCGGGCGGCGGCAAAACCACTCTTGTCGAGGCTTTATTGGTCGCCTCGGGCGTTCTGTCCCGGCCCGGCTCCGTGGTCGACGGCACCACGGTGTGTGACTACGACGATGCGGAGATCCGCCAGCAGCGGTCGGTCGGACTTGCCTTGGCGTCCCTGTCGCACGATGGCATCAAGGTCAACCTGATCGATACGCCCGGGTACGCCGATTTTGTGGGCGAACTTCGCGCCGGGCTGCGGGCCGCGGATTGCGCGCTTTTCGTCATCGCGGCGAATGAAGGCGTCGACGAGCCGACCAAATCTTTGTGGCAAGAGTGCAGCCAGGTGGGCGTGCCGCGCGCTGTGGTCATCACCAAACTCGACCATGCCCGGGCGAGCTACCAGAATGCCCTTGCTGCCGCGCAAGATGCGTTCGGCGACAAGGTGTTACCGCTGTATCTGCCGGCTGGCAACGGACTGATCGGATTGCTGTCGCAGACACACTACGAGTACACCGACGGTAAGCGAACCACCCACCCGCCGGATCCGTCATACGCCGATCAGATCGAAGAAGAGCGCGGCACGCTGATCGAGGGAATCATCGAAGAATCCGAAGACGAGTCGCTCATGGAGCGCTATCTCGGCGGGGAGAAGATCGACGAGTCGATACTCATCGACGATCTCGAGAAGGCGGTCGCGCGTGGCTCGTTCTTCCCTGTCGTCCCAGTCTGCAGCGGCACGGGCGTCGGCACACTGGAGTTGCTGGAGATCGCCACCAAAGCGTTTCCGTCACCGCTGGAACACCCACTGCCAGAAGTCTTCACGCCGAATGGGGCACCGCACAGCAGTTTGGCCTGTGACAGCGACGCCCCCTTACTGGCCGAGGTAGTCAAGACGACATCAGACCCCTACGTCGGCCGGGTTAGCCTGGTCCGAGTGTTCTCCGGGACGATCAAACCCGACTCGACGGTCCACGTGTCGGGTCATTTCGCGTCCTTTTTCGGTAATGGCAGTTCACACGCCGACCACGACGAAGATGAACGCGTCGGAAGCCTGTCGTTCCCGCTCGGCAAGCAGCAGCGGCCCGCTCCTCAGGTGTTGGCGGGCGACATGTGCGCGATCGGCCGGCTGAGCCGGGCCGAAACCGGAGACACGCTATCCGACAAGTCGGAGCCGCTGGTGCTCAAACCATGGACCATGCCAGAGTCACTGCTGCCGGTCGCAATTCAGGCGCACGCCAAGACCGATGAAGACAAGCTGTCGGTCGGGTTAGGGCGGCTGTCCGCCGAAGATCCGACACTGCGGATCGAGCAGAACCAGGAGACGCACCAAATCGTGCTCTGGTGCATGGGCGAGGCGCATGCCGGTGTCGTACTCGACGCCCTGGCCAACCGATACGGCGTGACGGTCGACACCGTCGAGCTGCGGGTGCCACTGCGAGAAACCTTCGGCGGCAAGGCCAAAGGCCACGGTCGTCACGTCAAGCAGTCCGGCGGACACGGCCAGTATGCCGTGTGTGACATCGAAGTCGAGCCGCTACCGGAGGGCTCCGGCTTCGAGTTTCACGACAAGGTGGTGGGCGGCGCGGTGCCGAGGCAGTTCATCCCCAGCGTGGAGAAGGGTGTTCGCGCTCAGATGGACAGGGGTGTGCACGCCGGGTACCCGGTCGTCGACATCCGGGTCACCCTGCTCGACGGCAAGGCCCACAGTGTCGACTCGTCAGACTTCGCGTTCCAGATGGCCGGTGCGCTTGCGCTGAAGGAAGCCGCAGCGGCGACCAAAGTCAGTTTGCTCGAGCCGATCGACGAGATCTCGGTGCTGGTCCCTGACGACCTTGTCGGCGCGGTGATGAGTGACCTGTCCGGGCGTCGCGGTCGCGTCCTCGGCACCGACACTGCAAGCGGCGAGCGCGCCGTAGTGAAAGCCGAAGTCCCGCAAGTCGAGCTGACCCGCTACGCCATAGATTTACGCTCGCTGTCGCATGGCGCCGCGTCTTTCACCCGGTCCTTCGTCCGCTATGAACCCATGCCAGAGTCAGTCGCCGCCCGGGTGAAAACCGCCGACTGAATACCGGCGCACCGGTCTTAGCGACCAGGTCGGCATAACGAACGCCGTCGCCAGCTCGACCACCGCGAAACCGGTACCCGTTGCGTCGAGACAGCAACGTCGCTCATGACCCGACTGACCACAGAACGGCCGGTCAGCTGCAGAGTGCAGGCCTCGACCTCTGTTGCACCCTTCGATTTGAACGTCACACAGCACTTGTGATATGGCTCTCGTCGGAC
>JAFAQO010000645.1 GCA_019246375.1 Mycobacterium sp.
GCACCAGTTGAGACATGATCGACACCACCAGCAGCGGCATGATCTGCTCGTTGGATTCTGCGAGAGCAGACAGCAGCAGGCCGAGCATCGCCGAGGCGACGCAGGTTGCGGCGACGGTGAGGAAGAGCGAGAACGTGGCGCTACCGAAGAACGGCGGATGCGCGGTGGGTGCGCCCTTGCCGATTCTGACAATGGCGGTCGCGATCCCTGCCTGCATGGTCGCGAAAACGGAGAAAACGGCAACCTTGGCCAGCAGGTAGGCGGTGGTAGACAGGCCGACCGCCTGTTCTCGCCGGAAGATGGGGCGTTCGCCAATCAGGTCGCGGATGGTCAAGGCGGTGCCCATGAAGACAGCCCCGATGTTGAGCAGCACCATGATGTACTGGGGCTGAGTAGGTGCGGGGCCCTGTGGGTCAGCAAAACCGAGTCCCGGTTTCGCCCCTTTCACGGTCAGCGACAGCGCGCCCATCAGGAACGGCAATATCGCCAGGAACACCGTGTATCCACGGTCGGAGATAACGAGCCGAACCTGGCGTCGGGCCACCGTGGAGAACTGGCGCCATCGGTCGGTGTGCACCGGCTCACCCAGGTCCCCTGGCGCCTGCTGCGCCACGCCGACCTGCGCCTGCACTCGGTCGCCCTTTCGTTGCATGAATCGGCGATTGGCTTCATCGGGGTCGGCGCCCACGCTGGCGAAGATTTCCGCCCAGTTGGTGGTACCAAAAGCGCCCTGGATCTGGTCGGGCGGACCGTTGAAGGCCGTCTTACCGCCGGGTGCAATCAGCAGAATCTGGTCGCAGACATCGAGGTACGACACCGAATGGGTGACCACCAGCACCGTGCGGCCGGCGTCGGCCAGCTGCCGCAGCATGAGCATGACCTGGCGGTCCAGCGCCGGATCCAAACCGGTGGTCGGCTCGTCGAGCAGCAGCAGCGACGGTTGGGTGAGCAGCTCCAGCGCTACCGACGCGCGTTTGCGTTGCCCGCCGGACAGCTTGTCAACCCTGGTGTCGGCGTGCTTGGTCAGCTCGAGTTCCTCGAGCACCTGGGCGACGACCTGAGCGCGCTCCTCTTTGCTGGTGTCGGGTGGTAGCCGCAGCTCGGCCGCGTATCCGAGCGCCTGGCTGACCGTGAGCTGTCGGTGCACGACGTCATCCTGCGGAACCATCCCGATCCTGCTGCGCATCGTCGCGTACTCGCGGTGGATGTCATGTCCTTCGAAGGTGACCGACCCTTGGCTGGGGCGGGTGTATCCGACGATCAGCCGGGACAGCGTGGTCTTGCCCGCACCGGATCCGCCGATGATCGCGGTGAGTGTGCCGGGCCGGGCGGCAAATGAGATGTTGTTGAGCAGCTCTTTACCGTCGATCTTGAAATGCACGCCGTTGACTTCCAGGCCGCCGGTGCGGGTGGCGGCTTCGGTGCGGCGGACCAGGGTGCCGCCGCTGAACACCAGGTCGACGTTGCCGATCGTGACCACGTCGCCCTCGGTCAGGACCGCCGAGCCCACCCGCACGCCGTTGACGAACGTTCCGTTGATGCTATGGGCGTCCCGGATCTCGGTGCCGATCGGCGAATCCGCCAAGAAGGCGTGATGGCGCGACGCCAAGACGTCCTGAATGACGATGTCGTTGTCGTTGGCGCGACCGATGGTCAACGATCCGGCCGGCCTTTCCGGTGCAGCCGATCCGGGCCGGAAAGCCTGCATCATCTTCGTCGCCAGATTCGACACCTCTGGCGGCTTGGCGGGAGTCGGCGCCATATGGGTTGGTGGCGTGAAGTTCGGCGCCGGCGGCGCCTGCCGGTTTGGCGCGGCTTGCTGAGAACTGGGCGGATATGCGGCTGGTCGCTGCCCACCGCTCGAGGGATGCATCGGCTGCGGTATGGCCGGCCCGGGATGCGGAGGCGCACCGGGATGCGGACGCAGAGGCGGTGCCTGCCCTGCGGACCAGGAGCCGCCCGCCTGGCGCGCGGGCTGCGGGTACGACGGCCGCGCGGCTCCGGAGGGTTGCGCGATACGCATCGATGCGGTCATAGGCGGCCTGCCGGCTATCCCGGAGTGCCGTCCGACCTCGAAGGTCAGCCGCGGTCCATCGGGGTTGCCGATGTTGATGGCCTGACCGTCGTGGATGTCGATCACGGGCACTCGACGACCGTTGACGAAGGTTCCGTTCAACGAACCGTTGTCGATCGCGAGCCACCTGCCCTGATCGAAGCGCAGCAACAGATGTGCACGAGAGATCAGCGGGTGCGTGATGCGCATATCGGCGCGCAGGTCACGTCCGATGACGACGTCATGGCCCGCCGCGAAGGTACGTTGCGACCCGTCGTACCTGACCGTCAGTGCGGGCGGTGCTGCTTGACTCATCGAACCAACTGTAGCCGGTTGACTCATTCGACCTACATTATCCTCGGCCGCCCGATTGCCCGAACTAG
>JAFAQO010000414.1 GCA_019246375.1 Mycobacterium sp.
AGCTCCGAATTCAGCGCATTGCGCCGGTCGGGACGTTGCAGCTCGATGGTCATAACGGCTTCGTCGTGGGTGACACCGATCATGGGCCCACAGCCTATTAGCCTCGTCGGGTGAGCCGGATCGGGACCGAGCAACGGCGCGACGCGGTGCTGGACCCAGGTTCGTTCCTCAGTTGGGACACCGAACCGCCGGCGGTTCAGGTCGACGAGTCCTACGCGCGCCAATTGACCGCCGCCCGGGCCGTCACCGGTCACGACGAGTCGGTGCTTACCGGCGAGGGCCGAATCTCCGGGCGCCGAGTTGCGGTGGTCGTCTGCGACTTCGGTTTCCTCGCGGGCTCAATCGGGGTGGCAGCGGCCGAACGAATCACCGCCGCTGTGCAGCGGGCAACCGTCGAGCGGCTGCCGCTGCTGGCGTCGCCGAGCTCCGGCGGCACCCGAATGCAGGAGGGCACCGTTGCTTTCTTGCAAATGGTAAAAATCGCGGCGGCCGTCACACTGCACAAACAGGCACATCTGCCCTACCTGGTCTACTTGCGCCATCCGACCACCGGCGGGGTGTTCGCGTCGTGGGGTTCTCTTGGCCACGTCACCATCGCCCAGCCGGGCGCCCTGATCGGCTTTCTCGGGCCTCGCGTCTACGAGCAGCTCTATGGCGAGCCGTTTCCGCCGGGCATTCAGACGGCGGAGAATTTGCATCGCCACGGCGTGATTGACGGCGTCATCCCGCTCGACGAGCTGCGACGAACAGTCGATCGCGCACTCAAGGTCGTCGCCGACGACCCCGAGCCGCCACCGGCTGCGCCGGCGCCCGAACCGACTCCCGATGTGGCGGCGTGGGAATCCGTGATCGCGTCGCGGCGGCCGGACCGGCCGGGCGTGCAACACCTGCTGCGACACGGTGCCACCGAGCGGGTGCTGTTGTCCGGCACGGCGCAGGGCGAGGCGGCGACCATGCTGTTGGCCTTTGCCCGGTTTGCCGGACAACCAGCGGTTGTGCTCGGCCAGCAGCGGGTGACCGGTGGGTTGAAATCGGCCCGAGTCGGGCCCGCCGCCCTGCGCGAGGCAAGGCGTGGCATGGCGCTCGCCGCCGAACTCCGGCTGCCGCTGGTGCTCGTCATCGACACCGCCGGCCCGGCACTGTCGGTCGAAGCCGAGGAAGGGGGACTGGCCGGCGAAATCGCCCGGTGTCTGGCCGAGCTGGTCACATTGGACACCCCGACGGTGTCGGTCCTGCTGGGCCAGGGCAGCGGCGGCCCGGCGCTGGCGATGGTGCCCGCCGATCGGGTGCTGGCCGCCCTGCACGGCTGGCTCGCACCGCTGCCCCCGGAAGGCGCCAGCGCGATCGTCTTCCGCGATACAGCCCATGCTCCCGAGCTGGCCCTCGCGCAGGGCATCCGGTCGGCCGACCTGCTGGCGTCCGGCATCGTCGACGTCATCGTGCCAGAGCACCCCGACGCCGCCGACGAGCCGGTCGAATTCACCACACGCCTGGCCGCAGCGATCGCCGCCGAAGTCCATGCGCTGCGCGGCCTGCGCGACAGCGAGCGCATGGCCACCAGATTGATGCGCTACCGCAGCATCGGGTTGCCGTGATCTGTCGGACCGCCGTCACGCTTCCGGCAGGCCGAGATAGCGCTGGATCGTCGGCCCGACAGACTCGACGATTTCTTCTCGGCTCATCGCGACGACGGGCGGCAACCGCAGCACGAAGCGGCATAACGCCACTCCCATGATCTGGGTTGCGACCAGGCCCGACCGCCATTCGGCTTCCGCGGCCGGAGCCAGCGTCGCCACCAACGGACGCAGTTGAGTCCCGAAAATCTGCCGCATCCGGCGCGCGGCTTCTTCGTTGGTGCCGCTGGACCGCAGCAGTATCACCAGCGCCTCGTCGCCTTCCCACCGTTCGAGGAAGTGCCCGACCAACGCCCGCCCGACCTGGGTCCGCTCCACCGCCGCGAAGTCGGGGAACCTCAGGTCGAACTCCGCGGCGGAGGCGAACAGTTTGTCTTTGCTGCCGTAGTAGCGCATCACCATCGCAGGATCCACTCCGGCATCAGCCGCGATCGCCCGGATCGTCGCCGCCTGAAAACCGACCGTGCCAAACCGCTCCCGAGCCGCGGTCAGGATTGCGGCCTTCGTTTCCTGCGACGTCCGTCTCATGTCAACAATTGTAGGCCAACAAGTGTTGACATAGGGCCTCGGGCGGGTACACGATGGTTATGCCAACAAGCGTTGACTTACCGATTTGGAGGCTGCACCATGACGGACACCGAGGTTCTTGTAGTCGGAGCCGGTCCTACCGGGCTCACCCTGGCGACAGCGCTGACCGCGCGCAGCGTAGAGGTGATCGTCGTCGACCGCCTGACCGCGGGTGCCAACACTTCGCGGGCCGCGGCGGTGAATGCCCGCACGCTCGAGGTGCTGGAAGACCTCGACGTGGCGCGGCGCATGGTCAAGGCGGGACTCATCGCGCCCCGATTCAGCATGCGTCATCAGGCGCAAACGCTGATTCCGATCGACTTTTCCGGGCTGCCCACCAACTACCCCTTTACGCTGATGATTTCGCAGGCGACCACCGAGTCGCTGCTGTTCGATCGCCTCAGCGAACTCGGCGCCGAGGTCGTCCGGCCCAAACCGC
>JAFAQO010000360.1 GCA_019246375.1 Mycobacterium sp.
TATGTCGCCGCATTACACGACGCCCATGCGAGTGCTCGAGCAGGGCCCACCCGCAGGACGCCTTTGGCTGGCACGACGGCCATGGCGTTGCGCTGGTCGTCCATGGCTCGCGTGACATGGTCCGCGGTTTACTCTGATCCCATGTCCGAGGTGCCGCACCGCACGAGTGGCAATGAGGTCGAGCTTGGCGCGCTGCTGGTGTTGCTGCACGGCGGTGCTGAGCCGTTTCGAACCGTCCAAGCGACCTACCGCACCTGGCGCCACGAAGAGCGCCTGTTGGAGGCGTTTCGCGCCGACGCCGAGGAGCAGAAGCGTCGCGGCGCTTCGATCAGCAGCTTCTCCGCCGTCGGCAGGGGCGATCCCGCGCCCCCTGAGACCGAAGAGACGGTGCGGATCTGGCGCGATGGCCAGCGATTTCGCGAAGAGCGTCACGGGGGCCGCCGCGACGGCTACTACGGCGTGGCTGACGGTCCACTGTGGTGGTTCTGGGACGAGGGCATGGGCGCCAGGAGCAACCAGGACGATCCGCGCGTCGGCAGCGGCGTCGGACAGGAGTTCCAGGTGATGCTCAATCCCACACCGCTGCTCGGCGCGCTGCGCTTTCGCGTGGCTGGGAACTCCCAGGTTGCGGGCCGGGCCACCGTCACGGCTCACGCCACTCCCCGCCCACAGGATCCACGCCACCCGAGGTTGCTCGAGCTCCACAGACTCGGCGCCGGCGCCCATCGCTACCTGCTCGAGGTTGACCAGGAACGCGGAGTGCTGCTCGCCGTCACCGCGATCCGCGAAGAGCAGCCCTTCCACAAGATCACCACGCTCGCGATCCGCTTCGACGAGCCGATCCCAGCCGAGACCTTCCAGTTCGCGCCACCGCAAGGCGAAGAGATCCAGCCCACCCGAGTTCGCCACATGCTGCAGCACATCACGGTTACCGAAGCGCAGCAGCGCGCCCCATTCACCGTTCTCATGCCAGACCGCGTGCCCGCCAGTTGGCGGGTGCACTGCACGTTCTTTGAAGCCTCTCAGCGGCCACCATCGCCGGCGCATGTCTCGCTGAGCTACCGCTCCGACGACGGGCACCAGAGCATCTCGATCTCGCAGATGGCCGCGGCTGACCGCGCTTCCCACTACGGAAACATGATCAACGACGAGAACTGGCAAGAGGTGGCCTGCGATGGGACGTCGGTCAGGGTCAGACCAGCCGAATGGCCTCAGGCCCAGGCACACCTCGAACGCGAGGGAACGTTCGTATTCCTCGTCTCAGGCAACCTCACAGGCGACCAACTCGCAACGATCGCTGCCGGCCTAAGGCCCGCACCGAGCACCGGCAGCATCTACTGAGCAGCCGCTCAGCGATTCGCCGCAGTGGGCGCGCAAGGCGTAGGCGGTGAAGCTGACGAGGTTAATGATCACATTCGCGTCGTAGTGGCCGCTACGCCGACCAGGCGAAGCAGGAGTCAGCGCAGGCGGCACTCTGGGTCGCCGAGCTTCGGAAGCGTGGCCGCACTTTGCTACCCCAAGCTAGACATCAAACTTCAAACTGACTTACTTGCCCGGCGTGCCCGGTGCTGGTCATGGCTCGGCTCGTCCGGATGGTCGTTTGCTGAGATTCTGCATCCCCTGCTGAGGGCGGTCTCAATTTGTTGCTGCGGTCCCAGACGGGCTTCCCGACAACTTCTGGCCCCGCTGGCAGGTTTAAACATCGCGCACAACGACAAACTCTTTGGTGGGCCACGGTGCGGGGGCGTTGTGGTGGGGGCCGGCCTAGCCCTTAGCTGACCCGACATCAACATAAGGGCGACTCGCACCGTGGCCCCCTAGGTGTTTCGGGTCGTGACGTGGCAGACGCGGCCTGCGGTCGACGAGGTTCAATGACTGATGATTCGCGATGGAATGTCGACCTTGGCGTTGGGCTCTTGACTCTGCCCCATGGGCAGAGCCCATTCTCTTGACGTGGATGATCTGCTGAGCATCGGCGAGTTCTCGTCGCGTTGTGGTTTGTCGATCAAGATGCTTCGGTCGTATGCAAAAGCTGGCCTGTTCTCGCCGGCGGCGGTAGATGCTGCCTCGGGCTACCGCTACTACTCCACGGGCCAGCTACACCTGGCGAGTGTGATCGGCCTGCTTCGTCAGGCAGGTATTGGAATCGATGAAATCAAAGAATTTCTCACCTATCCAGATGCAGACCGTATTGACCGCTGGGACCGTGAGATCCGATCCACGTCCAGGTCGCGCAGTCAGGCATTAGCAGACGCGAGAGCCGCACTGGCCCTGACTGATTCATCCCCGCACAGTCGATCAGCCGATCAACAGAAAAGGAACCGAAGTGATCCCACGCTTGGCTGCAGCGGCAGCAACGCATACAAGGCTTTGCCGCCCGACACAATCAAGGCGGCCCTGGCCGAATCGAAACCGCATGCGGCAGCCGACAGTCTCATCGGCGCCGCTGTCCAGCAGGGGGCCGACGACAATGTGACTGTGTTGGTTATCGACACTGATCGAGCATCAGCGCCTTGAGCAACCAACAACTGCCATCACCAAATATCATGGGCAAGTGAGCGCCGCCTCCTTCGGCACCAGGCCCAAAGACGCACCCCCCATCACCGGCGGCGGCGGTTTGCCGTTCCCGCAGCACCCCACGCCGGGGCAACCTGTGCCCGGACCGAACCCGGGCGATCCGCCGTACCCGAACGGCGCGGAACCCACCATGGCCAAAGACCACGTAACGCACGTAAGGCCCGGCCTCGGTGAGGTTTCCGACACGATTCCGTTGACCGATGACCCGCCGGGGTACGCGCCGGCGACCACGGCGCAACGCGACCAGAATTGGTTCAACTACCTCAACGGGATCAACACCGACGGCACCCACCGCACCCTCGGCGAGCTGCCCAAGGCGCTGCCCAGACCGGAGGCAGTCAGTGATCCGGCGCTGCGCACCATCGGGGCGGCTGCCCGCCAGCAGGGCGTGTCGTATGCCTGGGGCGGCAACCAGTCGGTGAACGGTCCGACGACAGGCACACTCGAGGATGACCCGCCTGCAGGTGATGCACATAGACACCGGGATGATCGACGCACGGGATTCGATTGTGGCGGCTTGGCAAGGTTCGCCGTCTACCAGGGCTACGGCACCGACATCAAGGCGGACACAGGCACACAGTTCACCAACCTTGGTGGAGCAGCGAGGGCCATCACCGATCCGCGGCCAGGCGATCTGGCCTACTGGGGCCCGAACGGCGCCAATCACGTGGCGATCAACCTCGGCAACGGCGTGCTGATCGAAGCCTTGCGGTCCGGTGACCCGGTGGAAGTCATGACCCTTGCCGCCACCAACGCGGCCGAGGGGCAGGCACCGGTATGGATGCGTCCGCATTACTCCCACCCACCGGCATCCACCTGACCGACGGATTGGCAAGTGTCCTCGCGATGCTGCTGGTGCCGAGATCGTGGTGGACCAGAGTTCAGACGGTGTTCTCCCGTCGTCGGCCGCTCACTGATGCATCGGTGGGCCGCAGCATGCGCCCGCTGACGAGCGTGGAGACCCACCCCGGCGCCAGTCGTACCGCGCTGGCCATAATCCGATCGCGCAGCCCCGGAATCGCCACTGGTCGGCCACGATCCAGCGCGCGCAGTCCGGCGAGCACGACGGGTTCGGGCGCGGCCAGGTGTCGATAGGTCGCCGTGTGGGAGACATCCGAACCAAGCGCGTCAACGAATCCGGTACGGGTGGGTCCGGGGCACAACGCCGTCACCGTTACTCCCGAGCCACGCGTCTCTGCCCACAGGGCTTGGCTGAGGGACAGCACGAACGCTTTTGACGCGCCGTAGCTGGCCTGATAGGGGGCCGGCTGAAACGCAATGGTGGACGCGACGTTCAAGATGCCGCCGCTGCCCCGGGCCAGCATGCCGGGCAGCACCGCGTGGGTCAGACGCACCAGCGCGTCGACGTTGACCGCGACCATGTTCTGCTCGCGGCCGGCGTCGAGTTCGGCGAATGGGCCGTAGGTTCCGAACCCGGCGTTGTTGACCAAAACGTCGACGGGCCGCTCCTCGACGTGGGCCACGAGGGCATCGACACCGGACGTCGTGCCCAGATCGCCGACGACCAGCTCCACCTTGATGTCTGAGCTGATCAACCTGACCCGCTGTGCCACCGCGGTGAGCCGATGCTCATCGCGGCCCGCCAGCACCAGCGACAGGCCCCGTTCGGCGAGCTGTTCGGCGAAGATCACGCCGAAACCGGAGCTGGCGCCGGTGACCACGGCCCACCCGGTCCAGACACGTTGTTGCTTCGACATATCAAGCTCCTCTCGAGCGATGTGAATAGCATCAACATACTAGAAGATGTTAATGTGG
>JAFAQO010000561.1 GCA_019246375.1 Mycobacterium sp.
GCTGACGGCAGGGGACCGGAAGCGATTTGAGAACGGCCTCAACGAAGCCAACACCGACCCGCTCGCCGACTTCGACTCCGCGTTCGATTCCCAACTTGGGTTCGCGGTGCGCGCCCACTGCGCGCCGGTTCTTGGCCTACCGAGCCAGGTTGCGCCACAGGAGTATTGGGAACGTCGCAGCGAATTCACCGAAGTCGAGCTGGCCAGGCTTTTCCTCGCCAGTGCCGGGGTCACCGACTGGCTAGTCGACACCGGCTTCGCTGAGGCAGTAGCCGATGTCGACGAACTCGCCGAACTGTCCGGCGGTAAGGCGCACGAGGTGATCCGTCTCGAGCAGGTAGCCGAACAGGCCGCACAAGCACCGGGCGACTATGCGGCAGCATTCGAGGAGATCCTGCACCGGCGCGCGACCACCGCCGTCGGCACCAAGTCCATCCTGGCCTACCGTGGCGGATTCGACGGTGATTTGACGGAGCCACCGGCGGCACAGGTCGCCGAGGCCGCCGACCGGTGGCGCGCCAGCGGTGGTGTCCGGCTACGCGACCGGGTCTTATTGCGTTTCGGGCTGCATCAGGCGCTGCGGCTGGGTAAGCCGCTACAGTTCCATGTCGGCTTCGGAGACCGCGACTGCGATCTGCATAAGGCCAATCCGCTCTATCTGCTCGACTTCCTCCGGCAGTCGGGCGACACCCCGATTGTGCTGCTGCACTGCTATCCGTACGAGCGGGAAGCCGGTTATCTGGCGCAAGCGTTCAACAACGTCTACCTCGACGGCGGATTGAGCATCAACTACCTGGGAGCTCGGGGGCCGGGCTTCATCGCGCGGCTGCTGGAGCTGGCGCCGTTCCGCAAGATCGTGTACTCCTCGGACGGGTTCGGTCCGGCGGAGCTGCACTTTCTCGGTGCAGAGTTGTGGCGCAAGGGTATTCACCGGACGCTACTGGGATTCGTCGAGGCCGGCGACTGGGGCGAGGCCGACGCTATCCGGGTGGTGGACCTGATCGCCCGCGAGAACGCGGCACGCATCTATCGCCTCGACGCCGTCGGATGCTGACCCGCGCGCACCTGACCCTTCTTTGTGGGTCGGCCTGTCTTGGTCACTCTCCGTGTGCCAGGATGGGCCTATGGGGGCCTTCGGCGATGCTATGGAGTGGGCCCGCAAACAGGTCGCCTCTCGGGTTCCGACGGCCGACCTGGACCAGCGGGATCCCGACTACATCCGCGACCAGTTGCCTGGCACTTGGCTGCTTGCGTCGCTGTACTTCCGGGCCGACGTCCGCGGCCTGGACCGGATCCCGGCCGAGGGGCCGGTGCTGCTGGTGGGCAACCACAGCGGCGGCAATGTCCCTCCGGACACGTTCGTGTTCACCCTGGCGTTCTGCTCGTACTTCGGCGTCGAGCGGCCCTTCTACCAGCTAGCCCACAACCTCGTCGTCTCGGCGCCGCCGTTGGGTTGGCTGCGCAAGTTCGGCACCGTCGCCGCCAACCACGAAAACGCTTGTCTGGCATTGGATTCCGGGGCAGCACTGCTGGTCTATCCCGGTGGCGACTATGAAGTCGCTCGACCGTCGTGGGAGCGTCACAAGGTCGACTTCGGCGGCCGGATGGGTTATGTGGGGCTGGCGCGCGATGCCGGCGTGCCGATCGTGCCCGTCGCGAGTGTCGGCGGTCAGGAGACCGCGTTGTTCCTGACTCGCGGGCAGTGGTTGGCCAAGTTGCTCATGGCGGACAAGCTGCTGCGGGTCAAAGGCATTCCGATATCTCTGTCGTTGCCGTGGGGCTTGAATATCAGTGACTTCGCCGGGCACCTTCCGTTGCCGGCCAAGATCGTGATCGAGGTGCAGGAGCCCATTGAAGTCAATGGCGATGATCAGGCAGTGAACGACAAGGTGCTGGCCAGCCTGCAGGCCGGTGTCGACCGCCTTGCCGCCGAACGCCGATTCCCGGTGCTCGGCTGATGCGCGTCGAACGCCAGTGCGTGATCAACGCCGAACGCGACGCAGTGTGGAAGGTCATCAGCGATCCGGACCGCTACCCGTCGTTCATGACGAACCTCGAGCGATGGGAGACCGCCAACGAGCGGCCTCCGGGTGTCGGCGCCCGGTACACGGTCCACTGGAAGATCGGCTCGGTACCGGTCGGCGGGCTGATCGAGGTGGTCGAGTTCGACGACGACCGCGACCTGGCCTTTGTCGGCATCACGGGAATCACCCTGCGCGGCCGGATCCGGCTGCGCGACGGAGCGGAAGGCCAGACCAAAGTGACGTATCGGCTGTCCTATCAGGCGCCCGGCGGAATTCTCGGCTACATCGCCGACCGGGTCGCCGTGCGTCAGGTCGGTCGCATGATGTCCCAAACCCTCAAACGTCTCAAGGCGCTCGTCGAGTCCTAGATCAACCCGGTCGCGTCGAATATCCACGAGGTGTCCGTACCGGCCAGATCGTCCATCCAGGTGGCGGGCGCTTGTTCACCATCGAACTCATGTCCCAGTAGTCCTTCCGTAGCCATGACGGAGCGATGTGGTCTGACCTGGGAAAATGAGGTCACGAACGAGCGTGGTTGGTCGAACTATTTGGAGGCCGGGTTCGCGACCGTCTCGGCCAACTCAGTGACCGACAATTCCCGATCCACCAGCGCCCACAACACGTGCACCCACGTGGCGTCGGCCAACATCCGGAACGCGTCGATCAGCCCGACTTGGTCATCGTCGAGCATGCGGCGACACGTCTTACTACCTGGGTTTATACGCGGGTAGTAGCGGATGATTGTCATAAGGTGAACACCGTCGCGGCGGGAGGCATTCGATATTCACCCTCAAGCGATGGTCGCTGCCCCCTTATGATTCGCGGTTCGTTCGACGGCCAAGTCCGCTGTGGCGAGGGCTGCTAAGGTCTCTTCGTCTTGGCCGATTTGGGTCGCGTTGATGCTGACCAGGTGGCGTGGCCGCGACAAGCGCCGTCGTCGTGCGACCCATTGTGCGATCAGGGCAACCAGCGCGCCGGCCGGTCCGGCAACAACGATTGTCACCAGCAACGACCCGGTAATCATCAGATAGCCGAAAGCGACTCCGATCGCGAGCAATGCCACTCGCGTGACTGTCCAGCGTGCAGTCGACCTGAGCCGCCGGGAGAGCCCCATGCCCAACATCAGCGCAAGCAGGTGCCCCACGGCGGTGAAGTCCGCCCCGGATGCGGCCACCAAGGCCATGCCCAACCACCAGCCGATCCAGACCGGACGCCATCGAGGCGGTATTACGGTGGTCAGCGCGCCCAATACCGCCAGGGCGCCGTAGCTAATACCGACGTCACTGGCGTGTGCAACCGAGATCGGCAGCCACCCCGCCCCGATCGCAACGGCCAGCCCCACTGCAACCAGCAGCGTGGCTCCGACGTGGCCCACCGCGAACGCTAGGATCAGCCCTTCACCGCGCCACACCAGCTCCGCCAGCGCCAGCAAGCACACCAGCCCCGGCAGCAAGAAGTAGATATCGTCGCCATCGGTGACAAACGCGCTGGCCACCAATGTGGCGAGATGACCGTTCGCCAGGTTGTGCAGGTTGGTGCTCATGCGACTGACGACGGCACTCTGCATGTTCGGACCGAGCGCCCGCAGCGTGCCACCAATGACGGCCAGCACCACTGCATAGGCCGTGGTGACTCGCACGGACACCAGACGGGAAAGCACCAGCGACAGCCTCATCGTGCGGCCCGGGTCACGACCCGTCGCCGCTTCCCGGTGGCGCAGGGCGATGACCGCGCATGCCGCCTGGTCATGCAACTGATGAGCAGTGGTGTTGGACAAGGTCATTTGGTACCCCGGCTGGCTCGCCCGCTTCGTTGCTTTTTGATCCCGTGATTGGCAACAGCGCGGGCCATGTCTCGCAACTGATCCATCGGGGTGGATTCGAGGTCCGTCATCGAATCGTTAAGCCACTCAATGATCGGCTTCGCGATGTCCTCACGTCCTAGGGTCTCCCTAGCGTATATGCCAAGGAAATAAAGGTGATTCATGATCGGCCGATACGCCTGTTGGAAGTGACTAATCAACTCCAGCGTGACCGCTATCGCATAGCCCACGTCTTCCGGCGGTTGGTCTCGGTAAACGTTCAACTCACTCATCGTTGTCGTCAGACTCTCCGCGAACGAAACACTCGATGACGGCGACTTTTTGAGGGCGGCGTCGATGTAATCTAGAACTTCGTCCCGCTCATCGTCTGGGACGTTGTGCCCCATCGCGATTCCATTGGACTGCTGATTGGGACGGAATCCGAGCTCTGCGGAGGTGGCTGGGCATTTTCTTGTCTCCTACTCTAGAAATCGTGGTGTGGCGGTTACTCGGGTGGCGTGCAAGGTCGCGCGAATTGAAGGCATTGGCGGATCTGCTTTCTCGT
>JAFAQO010000625.1 GCA_019246375.1 Mycobacterium sp.
GACGTTGCTTTTATCCGCAACGTGACCGATATCGAAGACAAGATCCTCAACAAGGCCGCTGCAGCGGGCCGGCCCTGGTGGGAATGGGCGGCCACCTACGAGCGTGCGTTCACCGCCGCCTACGACGCGCTGGGCGTATTGCCGCCGTCGGCGGAGCCGCGAGCGACCGGGCACATCACCCAGATGGTGGAGCTGATCGAGCGGTTGATCGACACTGGGCACGCCTACACCGGCGACGGCGATGTCTACTTCGACGTGCTCAGCTACCCCGAATACGGTCAGCTGTCCGGGCACAAAATCGACGACGTCTACCAAGGCGAGGGAGTGGCGACCGGCAAGCGTGACCAGCGCGATTTCACGCTGTGGAAGGGCGCCAAGCCCGGCGAGCCGTCCTGGCCCACGCCGTGGGGCCGCGGCCGTCCCGGCTGGCACCTGGAATGCTCGGCGATGGCCCGCACCTACCTCGGCCCGGAGTTCGATATCCATTGCGGCGGGATGGATTTGGTGTTCCCGCACCACGAAAACGAGATTGCGCAGAGCCGCGCTGCCGGCGACGGGTTCGCCCGCTACTGGTTGCACAACGGCTGGGTCACCCTGGGCGGCGAGAAGATGAGCAAGTCGCTGGGCAACGTGTTGTCGATACCGGCGATGTTGGCGCGGGTGCGGCCCGGCGAACTGCGTTACTACCTCGGCAGCGCACACTACCGGTCGATGCTGGAATTCTCCGAGACCGCGCTGCAGGACGCGGTCAACGCCTACGCCGGCATCGAGGACTTTCTGCACCGGGTACGCAGCCGGGTTGGCGCTGTCGTACCCGGTGAGTGGACTCCGCGGTTCGCCGAAGCGCTCGACGATGACCTGTCGGTGCCGATCGCGCTCGCCGAAGTGCACCACGCCCGCGCCGAAGGCAACCGGGCGCTCGACGCAGGCGACCACGACGCGGCCATGACTCACGCCGCGGCGATCCGCGCCATGATGGGCATTCTCGGATGCGATCCGCTCGACGAACGCTGGGAGTCCCACGACGAGACATCGGCTGCGCTGACCGCCGTCGACGTACTGGTGCACGCCGAGTTGCAGCGCCGCGAAGAGGCCAGAGAGCAGCGCAACTGGGCGCTGGCCGACGAAATCCGCAACCGCCTGAAAGACGCCGGCATCGAGGTCACCGATACCGCGGACGGACCGCAGTGGTCATTGGGCACCCAAAGCGATGCCCGGTAATTCTCGACGCCGCGGCGCGGTACGCAAACCCGGCACCAAGAAAGGCCCAACTGTCGGCTCGGGCGGCCAGCGCCGCCGCGGACTGGAGGGCCGCGGCCCGACACCGCCTGCGCATATGCGGCCCAACCACCCAGCCGCCAAGCGGTCCAGGTCCCAGCCCCGCCGTCCCACCAAACGCAGCGACGACACCGAGACCGTGCTAGGCCGCAACGCAGTCC
This sequence comes from Mycobacterium sp., assembly GCA_019246375.1. GTDB lineage: Bacteria > Actinomycetota > Actinomycetes > Mycobacteriales > Mycobacteriaceae > Mycobacterium. The sequence continues at coordinate 1,440 of JAFAQO010000625.1, forward strand.
TGGAATGCCTGCGCGCCGGTGTGCCGGCGACCGCCTTGTACGTCGCGCTGGGCGCCGAGGCCGACGAGCGGCTCACTGAATCGGTTGCCCGCGCGGCTGATCTGGGTATCGCGATCCTCGAGGTGCCGCGCACCGATCTGGACCGAATAACCACGAATGGCCTGCATCAAGGCATCGCCTTGCAGGTACCGCCGTACAACTACGCTCACCCCGACGATCTGCTCGCCGCGGCCATGGACTCCCCGCCTGCCCTGCTCGTCGCCCTGGACAACATCTCCGACCCCCGCAACCTGGGAGCGATAGTGCGGTCGGTGGCGGCGTTCGCGGGACATGGTGTGCTGATTCCGCAGCGACGCTCCGCGTCGGTCACGGCAGTAGCGTGGCGGACCAGCGCCGGTGCGGCGGCCCGTGTCCCGGTGGCGCGCGCCACCAATCTGACTCGCACACTGAAGGATTGGGCTGACCGTGGGCTGCAGGTCGTCGGGCTGGATGCCGACGGCGAGACCCGGCTCGACGACCTGGACGGCACTGACCCGGTTGTGGTCGTCGTGGGGTCCGAAGGTAAAGGGCTGTCGCGCCTGGTGCGGCAGACCTGCGACGCGGTGGTGTCCATACCGATGGCCGGCCCGGCCGAATCGCTGAACGCATCGGTCGCCGCCGGAGTAGTACTCGCCGATATTGCGCGCCAGCGCAGGAGTTGACGAACTTGCCCCGCTGGCGCGCCCGCATCGCTGCTGTGCTGGCGTTGGCCTGCTCCGCGATTTTGGCGCCGCTGCCGTCGGCGTCCTCCCAACCGCCGAGCTTCGACGTGCAGACACACGCCGGCGGTCGTGGCGAGACGACCGGCGAATCATTGCGTGCCTTTGCCAAATCGCTCGAACTCGGCGTCAACACTCTGGAATTCGATATCAACATCACCAAAGATGAACAACCTCTGGTGTGGCACGACCCGACGATCGAGCCGGGCCAATGCGCCGACACCGGGCCCGCGTTCGCCGGCGACCCGCAGTATCCCTACGTTGGACGGTTAGTGCGCGACCTCACCCTGATGCAGATCCGCACACTGGACTGTGGCAAGCCGAACAGTGCGTTTCCCTCGGCAGAAGTGGTGCGCGGCAACAGGATAGCCACTTTGCCTGAAGTATTTGCGTTGACCGATTCGTACCACGCGGATGTCCGCTACAACATCGAAACCAAGGTGCAAGCCAACGATCCGGATCTAACGGCCAGCCCCCAAGAGTTCGTCGACGTCATCCTGGCGGCGGTCAGGTCCGCCGGCAAGGCCGACCGCGTGGAAATTCAAAGCTTCGACTGGCGCACACTGCCGATAGTGCGCCAAGCCGAGCCGTCGATTCCATTGGTGGCATTGTGGAATGAGCAGACCTGGGTACCGGATTCGCCGTGGCTGGCCGGTGTCAATCCGGCCGTCGTCGGTGACCCGATGATCGGGGCGATGATGGTGGATGCGAACATCCTTTCGCCGGAGTACACACTGGTCGCCGGCAAACCGTTTGTCGATCGCGCTCACTCGTTGGGGCTCAAGGTCATTCCGTGGACCATCAACGACCCCGAGGTCATGCGCCAGCAAATCGCCGACGGTGTTGACGGCATCATCACCGACTATCCGCCGCTCCTACGCAGTGTGCTGGTCGAGCTGGGAATGCCGTTGCCACCGGCATACCACCGGCACAGCTAGACGCCCAGTAGTCGCACGCTGGCCCACAACGCCAGCACCGCAACCACCAGGGCGGTCGGCACGGTACAAAGGCCAAGTCGGGTGTACTCGCCGATGCTGGCCGGCACGTCATACCGGCGCAGCACACGACGCCACAGCAGATTCGACAGCGAACCGACATAGGTCAGGTTGGGACCGATGTTCACCCCGATGAGCACCGCCAGGATGGCCGCCGGACCGCTGGCCGCCGTGAGCGGCAGCAGAACCAGGGTCGCGGGCAGGTTGTTGACGATATTGGCCAGTACCGCGGCTATCGCCGCGATGCCGAGCAGCGCGAGCAGTCCGGATCCGGCCGGGACCACCGCAGACATGCCGGTTGCCAGTCCGTTGCGCATGACGGCCTGCACCACCACACCCAACGCCAGCACGAAAACCAGAAACGGCACGTTCACCGCTCGCGCGATTTCCACCACCGAGGTGCGTCGATGGCCCAGGCTTCGCACGGCGAGCACCGAGGCACCGGCCAGTGCCGCCCATGCCGGGGCGACGCCGGCAGCCTCGGCGAACGCGAAGCCTGCCAGCGTCAGCGCCAGAACCACCAGCACGAACAGCGGGAGCCGCGGCGCCTGCCCGATCTCCTGAGGATCGGATACCACGTTCAGATCGCGGGCGAAAAACCACCGGAAGACCACGTATACGGTCGCCACAGCCGCCAGCCAGGGCAGCGCCATCACCGCAGTGAACTTGATAAACGACAGGCCGGCGACGTGGAACGCCAGCAGGTTGGTCAGATTCGACACCGGAAGCAGCAGCGAGGCGGCATTGGCCAAATGTGCACTGGCATAGGCATGCGGGCGCACCGGTGCCCGCAGCCACCGGACCGTCGTCAGCACCACCGGGGTCAACAACACGACCGTGGCGTCCAGGCTCAGCACCGCGGTGATCGTCGCGGCGATGACGAACACCTGCCGCAGCAGCCGCTGCGATCCCACACCCGCCCGCGCCATCGCCGCACCGGCCGCTTCGAACAAGCCCTCGTCGTCGCATAGCTTGGCCAATACCAGCACCGCGCCCAGGAATGCGACGACCCGCAGCAGCCGAGCGGCCTCCGCGGCTGCCTCGTGCACCGAGATGGCGCCGATCCCAACCAGAATGACCGCAGCCGGCACGGCGGCGAACGCCTCCGGCCAGCCCCGCGGACGCGCGACGGCGAACGCCAGCACGACCGCAAGCAGCAGCAGAGCAATGACCAGCGTCAACGATCAGGTCCACGGGTCCTCGCGCCGCCACACCGTCGGCATGTCCAACGCGACGCCATCCTGCCCGGCCAGCTCACTCAGGATGCGAATCGACACGTCCAAGTTGTCGCCGACATAAGGCAAGGCCCGCAACGGCTTTGACAAAGGGCGGAAGAAGTCGTCCCAATGGATCAGTACCACTCGGCGTGCGCCTACTGCGCGGACCGTCTCTGTCCAATAGTCGACAAGGTATGTGCGCGGCTGCACGCCCAGTTGGCCTACGCCGAGGTAGACAACGTCGGCGTGGCGTCCCGCGAGTGCGCCTTTCACGAAGCCGGCGCTGCCCTGGATCAGCAACCGTCTGTCCGACGGCCGGTGGTGCACCAGCGCCGACCACGCCTCGCCGCACTGGTAGGCCGACACCCTCACCGGCGGTTTAACCGGCGCGGCGATCACACCGGGAAACCGGTCGGGTGGCGAATGCTGCGACTCCACCAGCGTTATGTCATACGCCCCCAATTCAATCGGCTCGCCCGGAACGGCGACGAACAGGCGGTCCTCGGGCAGGCCGTATCCGCGGCCGATGTTGGCCGCCGACTCACCCCCGACCAGGCGTGCGCCGGTGCGGTCGGCGACCAGTGGCGAGTCCAACGCGTGGTCGATGTGAGTGTGCACGGGTATGACCGCCTCGAGCCGTGCCACCTTGGCGCGAGCCAGACATCCCTCGACGCGCGGCGGTGACGGCGACACCTTGCGCGTCAGCACCCGGGGCAGGCTGGGCCGGGAAAAATAGCCGTCGGTCATCACCGCAGATGATCCGTCGTCGAGCAGCAGCGTGGTAACCCCAAGCCAGGTGACTGACAGCGGCGCGTCAGGTTTCGCGGCAGGCACGGTGAACCGGTCCGAGTATCGGGCGATGTCGGGGCGACCGGGCTTCAGCCGCATCAGCGAAACGCCTTCACATCGATGCCCTCGGCTTTCAGCCGATCCCTTACCGCTGAGGCGATTTGGACAGCGCCCGGCGAATCGCCATGCACGCAAACGGATTCCACGCTGACAGCAACCTGTGACCCGTCGACAGCAGTGACCTGGCCCGTCGTCACCATGGCCACCACCCGCTCGGCGATGGCGGCCGGGTCGTGCAGAACCGCACCGGGTTCACGCCGCGACACCAGCTGGCCATCAGGCCGGTAGGCGCGATCGGCGAATGCCTCCGGCACAGTGCGCAGGCCGCGCGCGTGGGCTTGGTCGAAGAAAGTGGAGCCGGCCAGGCCCAGCACCGGAAGGGTCGCGTCGACCATCCGCACCGCCTCTGCGACCGCAGCGGCCTGGTCCCGGTTGGTCACGATTGTGTTGTACAGCGCGCCATGGGGTTTGACATAGAACACCGCAGAGCCGGCAGCATGGGCGAGCGCCTGCAATGCGCCGATCTGGTACACGACGTCAGCGCAAAGATCGTCGGCGGTGACGTCGATGAAGCGTCTGCCGAACCCGGCCAAATCGCGATAGCTGACTTGCGCGCCGATGGCCACGCGCCGCTCGGTGGCCGCCCGGCATACCTCCAACAGACCGGCGGGGTCACCAGCGTGAAAACCGCACGCGACGTTGGCGCTGGTGACGATACCGAGCATGGCGTCGTCATCACCGAGTTGCCAGACGCCGAAGCCCTCACCCAAATCGGCGTTGAGGTCAATGGAGGCCACGTTGTGTCAGCGTATTGCACCAATCAGGTAGTGCACCCGGCTATGCCTCTCTGACGTAGCTGTACGACACGCTTAAGGACGGCTTGAAAGCGGCGGGTCGGCGAATTTTGTGGCGCCGCCCACCGATCGTCTGGGACCGCGCCGCCCGAGCAGCCAGCACATCAGGTAAATCAGAAACGAGATGGTGGCAACGAACACCGATACCGGCACGCCTGGTGCCA
>JAFAQO010000388.1 GCA_019246375.1 Mycobacterium sp.
CGGCCTGCGATCCGGGCGCGACGACCTCGTCGGTCGACTGCCCGCCACTTGCGATGGTCGCCGCCGTGCCCTGCGATTGCATTCCGGCCTCCTCATCGAGTGGGATAACTCCATTCTCATCTTTGGCGAATCTTACATTCCACGTACGAGAATTCAAGACACTCAGAAGAACCCTTATCGAGCTGCTGACCAGCACCGCAGAGTGTCCAGTGCACCCCGTCACCGCAGCTGAAGGCGGTATATCGGTAAGCTTGCGGGACGCTCAATTGCGAGAGTAAGGTTCTCATAATTGCAAGGGAGATTCTTTGTGTCTGAGACGGTATCGCCCACGGCTGTCCTGAGGGATGAGGTCTGGGCGTGAGGACGGCCGTCGTCACCGGCGGAGGATCGGGAATCGGCCTGGCGGTCGCACAACGGCTCCGCGCCGACGGTTACCAGGTCGCCACCATCGACCTCAAACCCTCCGAGACCGAGCTCGCTTACACCGCCGATGTGACCGACCGTCCACAGGTGGATGCGGCGTTATCGGCAATTCGCGACCAACTGGGGCCGGTCACGGTTCTGGTTAACGCCGCCGGCCTCGACGGGTTCAAACGTTTCGTCCAGATCGAGTTCGAGGATTGGCAGCGGATCATCGACGTCAACCTCAACGGCGTCTTCCACATGATCCAGGCAGTGCTGCCCGACATGCTGGCGGCAGGCTGGGGACGGATCGTCAATATCTCCTCGTCGAGCACCCACTCCGGCGTCCCATACATGGCTCACTATGTGGCGGCCAAATCCGCCGTCAACGGGCTCACCAAGTCGCTGGCCCTCGAGTACGGACCCAGCGGCATCACGGTCAATGCGGTGCCCCCGGGTTTCATCGACACTCCCATGCTGCGCAACGCCGAAGAACATGGCTACCTCGGCGACATCGAGAAGAACATCGCGGCGACCCCGGTGCGCCGGATGGGCAGACCGGAGGACATCGCCGCGGCATGCGCCTTTTTGGTGTCGGAGGAAGCCAGCTACATCACCGGTCAGATATTGGGAGTGAATGGCGGTCGAAACACTTAACCGGATGTTCGACGAACCAAGCGAAAGGAGAACCTGTGGGACGCGTAGCGGGAAAAGTCGCATTCGTCACCGGTGCGGCGCGCGGCCAAGGCCGCAGTCACGCAGTGCGACTGGCTGAGGAAGGCGCCGACATCATTGCCGTCGACTTGTGTCGCGACATCGACAGCATCGGATACCCGATGGCCGGACCGGAGGATCTCGACGAAACCGCGCGACTCATCGAAAAGACCGGCCAAGGCATAGTGACGGCGCAAGCCGATGTGCGCGAGGCCGCGCAACTGCGCACCGCGCTGGAAAACGGTGTCTCCGAGTTCGGCAAGCTCGACATCGTTGTGGCTCAAGCCGGCGTCGCGGGCATGAAGGGCACACCGCCGCTGCAGGCGTGGTGCGACGTGATCAACACCAACCTGATCGGCACCATCAACGCCATCCAGGTTGCCTTGCCGCATCTGAAAGAAGGCGCCTCGATCATCGCCACCGGATCGACGGCCGCACTCATGGACACCAGCAAAAAGGACAACCCTGGCAACGACCCCGGCGGTATGGCCTACGTCCACTCCAAGCGCGCGCTGGCCAACTACGTCCATGATCTGGCGACCGAGCTTGCCGCTCTTGGGATTCGCGCCAACGTCGTTCATCCGACCAACTGCAACACCGCGATGCTGCAAAGCGAGCCGATGTACCGCTCTTTCCGGCCGGACCTCGAACACCCGACGCGTGCTGATGCCGAGCCCGTTTTCGGTGTGCAGCAGGCGATGAAGATTCCCTTCATCGAACCGGAGGACATCAGCAACGCCGTACTGTGGCTCGCCTCCGACGAGGCCAGGTATGTGACCGGTATGCAGTTGCGCGTGGACGCCGGCGGTTACCTCAAGTGGTACGACTACCGCAAGTAAGGGGAGCTCTGTGAAGGTTTGGGTCGACCCGGAGCGCTGCCAAGGGCACACGCTCTGCGCCATGATCGCGCCGGATTCCTTCCAACTCGACGACATCCAAGGTCATTCGTCGGCGGTCTCGGAAGAGGTCCCAGTGGAACAGGAGTTGCAAGTCCGGGAAGCCGCTCAGTCGTGTCCGGAACAGGCCATCTTCGTCGAAGAGACAGGGAGAGAGAGGCCTTGAGCGTCGACGACGTCGTCAGCGACGACGAGCGGAAGAAGTATCGATACCACTTCGACCGGCACACGGCGGAGTACCGGCCGCAGTTCGAAACGATCACCGAGGAGATGCACACCAAGTGCCCGCTGGCCTGGAGTGATACCTACGGCGGCCATTGGGTGGCCGCCGGCAGCCGTGAGGTCTTCGAACTCGCCCGTTGTCCGCAAGTGTCCAACGATCACGACGTGAACGGCCAACGCCGTGGCTATAAGGGCATTGCGATCCCGTCGGCCAGCCGCGTCAACGGCGTGCGGGGCGGGATTCTGGAAATGGATGATCCTGAGCACCGCACCTACCGCAACGTGCTCAATCCGTATCTGTCGCCGGCTGCGGTCAAACGCTGGGAGCCTTTCATCGATGACGTGACGCGCGCCTGCCTGGACGAGAAGATCGAAGAAGGTCGCATCGACTTCGTCGACGACCTCGCCAACATCGTCCCCGCCGTGTTGACGCTGGCGATCATAGGTATCCCTATGAAGAAGTGGAGGATGTATAGCGAGCCGACCCACGCCGCGGTATACACCCCCGAACACTCGCCGGACATCCAACGGGTGGTCGAGATGCATCGGCAGATGGGGCTGGATCTGCTCAACAACATGATCGAGATCCGCGAGAACCCGCGCCCCGGTGTGGTGAACGCGTTGATCCAGATGAGGATTGACGGTGAGCCCCCTCCCGATCTCGAAATCCTAGGCAACCTCGGTCTAGTCATCGGCGGTGGCTTCGACACCACCACCGCGCTGACCGCCCACGCGATGGAGTGGCTGTCGCAGAATCCCGACCAGCGAGAGTTGCTCAGACGCCAGCGCGACACCCTGCTGAATTCCGCCACCGAGGAGTTCCTGCGCTACTTCACCCCGGCCCCCGGCGATGGACGCACGTTCTCCGACGACGTCGAAGTCGAAGGAACACAATTCAAAGAGGGCGAGCGACTGTGGATTTCCTGGGCGATGGCCAACCGCGATCCGGCGGTGTTCGCAGAGCCCAACAAGATTATCTTGGACCGTAAAGGCAACCGCCACTTCAGTTTTGGCCTCGGTGTACATCGGTGCATCGGGTCCAACGTGGCGCGCACGGTGTTCAAGTCCATGCTGACCGCGGTACTCGATCGGATGCCGGACTACCGCTGCGACCCCGAAGGCACCGTGCACTACGAAACAATCGGCGTCATTCAGGGGATGCGGAACTTGCCGGCCACTTTCACACCGGGTCGCCGGATTGGTGCTGGCCTCGAAGAAACCCTGGAGAAGCTCCAACGAATCTGCGACGAACAGGAACTCGCCAGGCCCATCACCGAACGCAAGGAATCCGCGGTGATCGACTGACCGCGGTGGTGCGCCTGTTCAGCGCTGCGGCAGACCCAGCACTCGCTGCGCGATGATGTTGCGCTGGATCTCCGACGTGCCGCCGGCAATAGTTCCGGAGAAGCTGCGGGCGTAGCGTTCGAACCAACTGCCGAAGTAGTGATCGAGATTCATTGGCGCGTAGGGGCCCGTCAATGCAGGACTGACGAGACCGTCGGATCCCGCTGAATCCAGAGCATGTTCGGACGCGCTTCGCTCGGCTTCGGAACCGAGAAGCTTGAGCACGGATAAGGCGGGCACATCCTCTTCGCCTCGTGCGGCGCGCGCCAAAGCCACTGACCCGAGCAGCCGCAGCGCCTGGCGATCCATCACCAGTCCGGCGTACTGGTCGCGTTCCAGCGCCGTGGTCGGGTGGAAGTCGGCAATCAGATTGTCCATCCGGTCGGCGAAACCGAGCCACATCATCGTGCGCTCATGCCCCAATGATCCGTTGGCCACCCGCCAGCCCTGATTCAACGGCCCAACGAGATTCTCGGTCGGCACACGGACATCGGTGAAGAACACCTCGTTGAAGTCCAGGTCGTCGCGAGCGCAGATCGACGGGAACGGCCGACGCGTCACACCGAGTGTGTCGGTGGGAATCAGCAACGCGCTGATCCCTTTGTGTTTGGGCACATCCGGGTCGGTGCGCACGAACGTCAACAACACATCAGCGTCGTGGGCTCCCGATGTCCATACCTTCTGACCGTTCACCACGAAATGGTCGCCTTGTGAATCGGTGCAGCGCACCGCCCGAGTCCGCAGCGACGCCAAATCGGAGCCGGCGCTCGGTTCACTCATCCCTAACGACGCGGTGATCTCGGCTCGCAGGATCGGCACCGCCCAGCGGTGCTTCTGCTCGTCGCTGCCGAACGACAACAGTGACGCCGCAACGATATTCACCCCTTGCGGATTGAAGCTGTGGTAGATGCGTCGCCGGCACAGTTCGTCGAGGTACACGAACTGCTGCAGCACCGTCGCGTTGCGCCCCCCGAACTCCGGTGGATTGATAGGTAATAACCACCCATTGTCGAACAACAACCGCTGCCAACGACGTGCCCACACCGGCATGTGCGACACCGAACGAGGCCGCTCGATCGCTTCAGCAGCCGCAGCCGGAAGATGCTCGTCCAAGAACGCGACGAACTCCGCGCGGAACGATTCGACGTCGGGATCAAAAGTCAGCTGCACGGTATTCCTCCGCAATAAGCGCCCGATGCTCTGCCGCCCCGCCGAGCATGAGCTCACCCGCCTTGGCTCGCTTCAGCGCGAATTGCAGGTCGTTCTCCCAGGTGAACCCCATCGCGCCGAACAACTGAAGGCCGTGCCGAAACACCACTGCCTGACACTCCCCGGCTGAGGCTTTGGCCATCGCCGCCGCAAGCCGGCGGCGCGGATCGTCGGCCGCGATGGTCAGCGCGGCGAAGTAGGACAGCGCACGGGCGCGTTCGGTGGCGACGTGCAT
>JAFAQO010000483.1 GCA_019246375.1 Mycobacterium sp.
AGGTCGCGAGCACCGCCCACGACGGACTGGCGCGGGCCATCCGCCCGGCGCATACGCCAGTGGACGGCGATATGGTGTTCGCGCTGGCCACGGGCGCTGTCGAGGTAGCGCCACCGGCCGACGCGCCGGCCGCGTTCTCGCCGGAGACGGCGTTGGTCACGGCTGTGGGCGCCGCGGCGGCCGACTGCCTGGCCCGCGCGGTGCTGGTCGGTGTGATCGCCGCCGAGTCGGTGGCCGGAATACCGACCTACCGGGACCTGTTGCCCGGAACGTTCGAGCGAGCGAGAGGGAGATGGTGACGTGCTGGTGATCCGTGCCGACCTGGTCGACGCGATGGTCGCACACGCCCGCGCCGACCATCCCGACGAAGCCTGCGGTGTGTTGGCGGGTCCGGAACGCTCCGACCGCCCCGAGCGGCACATCGCGATGGTCAACGCCGAACGCTCGCCGACGTTCTACCGTTTCGACGCGCAGGAGCAACTCAAGGTTTGGCGTGCCCTAGAAGAGGCGGGTGACGCCCCGGTGGTGATTTATCACTCACACACCGCGACCGAGGCCTACCCGAGTCGCACCGACGTGAACCTGGCCGCCGAGCCCGAAGCCCACTACGTGCTGGTGTCCACGCGCGACCCAGACCAACACGAACTGCGCAGCTACCGCATCGTCGACGGCGTCGTCACCGAAGAGCCCGTCACCATTGTCGAGCATTACTAGCCTGGCGACGATGTAGGCCGCCAAGCGGCCTGACGAGAAGCCAGGCAAATAGATTTGAGGTAGGAGCTACTCATGAGCGTCACGGTGTCCATCCCGACCATCCTGCGTCCGCACACTGGCGGGCAGAAACGCGTCGAAGCCAGCGGCGACACATTGCAGGCGGTCATCAGTGACCTGGATGCCAACTACTCGGGGATCTCCGAGCGTCTTGTGCAGGACGGCAAACTGCATCGCTTCGTCAACATCTATGTCAACGACGAGGACGTGCGGTTCTCCGGCGGCCTGGACACCACCATCGCCGACGGCGACTCGGTCACAATCCTGCCCGCCGTCGCCGGCGGGTAAGCATGACCCGATACGACTCGCTGCTAGCGGCGCTCGGCCACACCCCGCTGGTAGGTCTGCCGCGCCTGTCACCGCGCTGGAGCGACGGGCCCGACGGCCCGCACGTGCGGCTGTGGGCCAAGCTCGAGGACCGCAACCCGACCGGCTCGATTAAGGACCGCCCGGCGCTGCGGATGATCGAGCAGGCCGAGGCCGAGGGGCTGTTGACGCCTGGGGCGACGATCCTGGAGCCGACCAGCGGCAACACCGGCATCTCGCTGGCGATGGCGGCCCGGTTGAAGGGTTATCAGCTGATCTGCGTCATGCCGGAGAACACTTCCGTCGAGCGGCGTCAGCTGCTCGAACTCTACGGCGCCCGGATCATCTTCTCCCAGGCCGAAGGCGGGTCCAACACCGCTGTAGCCAAGGCCAAGGAGCTGGCAGCGGCGAATCCGTCGTGGGTGATGCTCTATCAGTACGGCAATCCGGCCAACACCGATTCGCACTACTACGGCACCGGTCCGGAACTGCTGGACGACTTACCCGAAATCACTCACTTCGTCGCCGGGCTGGGCACCACGGGCACGCTGATGGGGACCGGCCGGTTTCTTCGTGAGCACCGTCCCGATGTTCGGATCGTCGCCGCCGAACCCCGCTACGGTGAGGGCGTCTACGCGTTGCGCAATATCGACGAGGGCTTCGTGCCCGAACTGTATGACCCCGACGTGCTGACCACCCGCTACTCTGTCGGCTCCGCCGACGCAGTGCGGCGCACCCGTGAGTTGATCGATGCCGAAGGCATCTTCGCCGGTATCTCCACCGGCGCGGTGCTGCATGCCGCGCTGGGCATCGCGGCGAAGTCTCTCAAAGCCAAAGAACGTGCCGACATCGCTTTCGTAGTTGCCGACGCGGGCTGGAAGTATCTGTCCACCGGCGCCTACAGCGGTACCGTTGACCAGGCCGAGGACGCACTGGAAGGCCAACTATGGGCATGATCCGCCCCGACGACAATGATGCCGGCATGACCGTGGGGGTCCGCCCGCTTGCGGGGGAACAGTGGCGCCGATGACCGGGCCGGCTCGCCATCCGGTGACACAGCAACAGCAGGCCAAGAAGCGGCCGCGGTGGAAGGTCGGCGCAGCCACGATCATCAGCTTCGTCGCGCTGCTGTATGTCGTCGAGCTTTTCGACCAGCTCAACGGGCACCGGCTGGATGCCAACGGCATCCGCCCGTTGGAGAGCGACGGGTTGTGGGGCATCATTTTCGCGCCGCTGCTGCACGCGAACTGGGCGCACCTGATAGCCAACACCGGCCCGGCGCTGGTGCTCGGCTTTCTGGTCACATTGGCCGGGTTGTCGCGGTTCGTGTGGGCCACCGTGATGATCTGGGTCTTGGGCGGCTTCGGTACCTGGCTGATCGGCAACATGGGGTCGCCGTGCGGGAAGACCGATCACATCGGCGCCTCTGGGCTGATCTTCGGCTGGCTCGCGTTCTTGTTGGTGTTCGGATTCTTCATCCGCTCGGGCTGGCAGATTGCGATCGGGATCGTGGTGCTGTTCTTCTACGGCGGGGTCCTCTGGGCCGCTGTGCCGGTGCTCAACGTCTGCGGAGGTGTCTCCTGGCAGGGACACCTATGTGGCGGCATCGCGGGGGTTGTGGCCGCGTACGTGTTGTCAAGCCCGGAACGCAAGGCCCGTGCGCTAAGAAAAGCCCGTCCACCGCAATTGGCGACATGACCTCAGCACTGGCACCCGTCGGAATCTTCGACTCCGGCGT
>JAFAQO010000623.1 GCA_019246375.1 Mycobacterium sp.
GCATAGGCCGACTCGACGATGAGTTCCCGGGTATCGGTCACTGTCGCCTGGGTCATCACGGAACCAATGCGCCTCTGGGCACCAAACCGTCCCCGGCCATCGCATAAGCATCGTTGATCTCGGCCAGGTGAAATGGCTTGGGCATGAGTCGGTTGAACGGAAAGCTGATGTGCTGCAGGAAAGACAAACCAATGGCCAGTGTGACGGGGTCATAAAGCATCACGCCGCGGATAGACTTGTTGCCGTAGACCAGGCCGCTGGGATCAAGGCTGAAGGTGCGTCCCATTCCGACGTTGCCGACCTCGAGCAGCGTGCCGCCATTGTTCAGAAATCCGACACCGTCGGGAATGACGCCCGGTACACCGACCACCTCGAGCACCCAGTCAGCGCCGATGCCGTCGGTGTACTTGTGGACCTGCTCGGTGACCTCCGCTGTCGAGATGCCGCTGGCGTCGATGCAATGTGTGGCACCGAAATCTGATGCGACGTCTAGCCGTTCGGCGATCATGTCGATGACGATGACCTGTGCCGCGCCCGCGGTACGTGCGACGGCGGCGGCGTTGATGCCGAGCCCGCCCGCGCCCTGGATGACGACAGCGTCGCCCAGGCGCACATCGCGCAGGGCGAACAGCACCTGGGCCAGCGCGCAATTGAGTGGCGCCACCTCTTCGTCCGTAAGGTCCTCGGGCACCTTGTACAGCGTCTGGTGCCGGGTGGTGTAGTAGTAGTCGCCGTGCGCGGCGACGAAGTGCGGCGCCTGGTCGTGGGTGCGGAATTCACCGGCCATCAGGTTCTGGCACGCGTAGGACCGGCCGCGTGCGCACGCGTGGCATTGCCCGCATGTCCAAAAGTACGGCGTGACAACGCGGTCGCCCACCGCGACCGGCTGGCCGGTCGCGTCGGTGGTCAGTCCTTCGCCGAGTTCGGCGATCTCGCAGACCATCTCGTGGCCCATGGCGAACGGACACGGTAGTGGCAGCTCGCCGCGGAAGATGTGCAAGTCGGATCCGCAGATTCCGGCCATCCGCAGCTTGAGCGCCGCGGTTCCCGGGGCCGGCGTCGACAGCGGATACTCGGCGAGCTCGATTGGGCCTCCGTGCTTGGTCAGTAATGCAACTTTCGGCATGATCGTCCTCCGTCTTAGGTCTGCTCAGTCGGCCGGCGCGAGTATCAGGCCGCTGGTGGGCACGCCGGTGCCCGACGTAACCAGTACGTGCTCGACGTGGTCGACTTGGTTGTACGAGGTGCCTCGGACCTGGCGCACACCCTCGGTGATGCCGTTCATGCCGTGGATGTACGCCTCGCCGAGCAGCCCGCCGTTGGTGTTGATCGGCAGTGTCCCTCCGAGCGATAGGTTCTCGATGGTGGCGAAGTCCTTGGCTTCACCGTGCCCGCAGAAGCCGAGTTCTTCGAGCTGGGTGAAGACGAACGGCGTGAAGTGGTCGTAGATGAACGCGGTTTGGATGTCTCTGGGCTTCAGACCTGAATCACGCCAGAGCTTGTCGGCGACGACCCCCATCTCGGGGAGCCCGGTGATGTCCTCGCGGTAATAGCTGGTCATCATCTCGCCCTCGTATGCCGCGCCTTGGGCGGCCGCGGTGATCACCGCCGGTGGCTGCCGAAGGTCCCGGGCGCGTGCCACGCTGGTGACCACCAACGCGACTCCGCCGTCGCTTTCCTGGCAGCAGTCCAGCAGTCGCAGCACGGGTTGGATGATCCAGCGGGAATTCTGGTGGTCCTCAAGTGTGATCGGGCGCTGGTAGAACCAGGCATCGGGGTTGTTCGCCGCGTGGGCACGGTCGATGACGGCAATCCTGCCGAAGTCCTCGTTGGTCACGCCGTAGGTCGACATGTAGCGCTGGGCGTGCAGCGCGACCCACGCTGCCGGGGTAAGCAATCCGAACGGCGCATAGTTTGCCATGAACAGCGGGGTCTCCGCGCGGGTGCGCCCGCTGCCGCCAAAACGCATGCCGGAACGTTCGTTGAATGCGCGATAGCACACAACGACATCGGCGACACCCGTGGCGACGGCCATTGCCGCGTGCACCACCGTGCCGGCCGCGGCGCCACCGCCGTGCGGCACGCGACTAAAGAAGGTCAGATCGCCGATACCCACGTTGCGCGCGACGTCGATCTCGTCGCTCGCGTCCATGGTGAACGTGACCATGCCGTCGACATCATTGGGCGCCAGTCCGGCGTCGTCGACTGCGGCACTGACTGCCTCGCACGCCAATTGCAGTTCACTGCGCCCGGATTCCTTGGAGAACTCGGTCTGGCCGATGCCCACAATGGCCGCGGTGCCAGCCAGCGACTGACTCATGCGCCGGCTCCGTCGAGCAGGCTGAGGACCGCGGTGCCTGAGACATGATCGCCAAGGCTGTTGGATGCCTTGAAGCTCACCTCGACGAAGTTCTCACCGGCTGACCCTTCGGTCTTGCCGGTCACCGTGCCGGTGAAGCGCAGCGGATCGTCCGGGAAGCACGGAACGCCGAGGCGAATCGACAGCTTCTTGACCATTGCTTCGGGTCCCGCCCAGTCGGTGAGGAAACGCACGCAATATCCATTGGTGGTCAAGATGTTCATGAACAGGTTGGGCGAGCCCTGCTTGTTGGCATAGTCGCGGTCGTGGTGCACCGGCATGAAGTCGCGCGATGCGATCGCGCCGGCGACGATCATCGTTGTGGTGATCGGAATCTCGAGTGGGGTCACCTCGTCACCGACTTCGATGTCGCTCCACTGCAGTGTTGTGGTGCGGGTTTTCGTGGACGTCATTGTTCTCCTTGCGCGTACGTGCGACCCAGGCGAGCCAATTGTTGGGAGGCCGCACCGAGAGTGAGTTCGTTGTGCTTGGCCCACAGGAAGTAACGATGCAGGGGATAGGTGGTGTCGATACCGATCCCGCCGTGAACGTGTTGGGCGGTGGCGGCAACGCGAGCGCCCGCCTCGGCCGCCCAGACCTTCGCGATGCGAGCCGCCCGGTCGGCGGGCCGACCGTGCGCGATCAGCCAGGCCGCGTGCCAGGTGGTCCAGCGGATCGCCTCGACGTCGATGAAGGCGTCGGCCATCCGCTGCTGCACCGCCTGGAAGCTGCCGATCGGCCGTCCGAATTGCTCACGCCCGGTCGTGTAGCCGGCGGCGATCCGCAATGCCCGGTCTGCGACGCCGAGCTGGATCGCGCACAGCCCGACCAGGGCGCGGGAATAGAGAGAACCGACCAGATTACCGGGGGCTCCGATCCTATTCTCGGCCGAAACGATTGCGCCGTCCAGGAATACGTCGGCGTGGGGTTCGCGGTTTGTAGTCGGTACCGGCCGGACGTCGACGCCTTGGGCGTCGGTCGCGAGCAGGAATAGGTCCGCGTCACCGTCGTCGGTGGAGGCAGGAATCAGCACCGTGTCGGCGAGTTGTGCAGCAGGCGCCAGCTCTTTGATCCCGTCCAGTCGCCAATTCTGGCCGTCGCGGCAGGCGGTCGTAGCCGGGGTCGCGGGGTCCGAGCGGCCGGGCTCCTGCAGGCCGGCACTCAGGATACGGGTCCCTGATACGACGCCGGGCAGGAAGCGCTGCTGCTGCTCCGGATTACCATGCCGGGCAATCGGATCGGCACCCAGCACCAGCGTCGCGTAGGCAGGCACCGGAGCGACGCTCCAGCCGACCTCGGCCAGCAGCACCCCGAGTTCTATAAAGCCACCGCCGTTGCCGCCGACCGCCTCCGGCAACGCGGTACCCAACAAGTCGACGGCCGCCAGTTCTTTCCAGAGTGCGTCGTCGTGGCGGGTTTCGCCGGCTTCGAGCTCGGTCAGTCGTTCGGAGGTGGCTC
>JAFAQO010000710.1 GCA_019246375.1 Mycobacterium sp.
TCGAATTGCTCGACTCGGGATTGTTGCGGTGACTGCAGCCACCGTGGTGTGCGTCGCCGCGTGCGGCTCTTCGAACAATCAGAACACCGGAAAGCCCACCTCATCGTTAAGACCGACCAGCTCGGCGCCCACGTCGCCGCCGGCACCGCCCAAGCCGACGGATCACGTCGAGGGCATGATCTCATCGTTTTCGGGCAACACGATTAACCTCCGGCTGCGGCAAGGGACCGCCACGGTGGACTTCTCACCGTCGACGGAGATCATCGAAACTACCCCGGGTCAGTTAGGCGACGTGACTACCGACAATTGCGTCGACGTGCGCCCTGCCCCGGCGGGCGCCCCTGGGGCAATCACAGCGCAATCCGTGACGATCAGCCCCGTCGTCGACGGCAAATGTCCGCCGCCGCCCGGCCCGTCTTCCGCTGCGCCACCAGGGAATCCCGGCGTCAACGGCAAGGTCGACTCCGTCTCCGGCAATACCATCACCGTCGCTAGCACCGAGGCTAACGGCAGCACTACCCAGACGAAGGTGACCGTTACCGACACGACCACCTACTCCAAGGCAACACCCACCGACACAGCAGCGCTCACCTCGGGAAAATGCATGTCGGCCGAGGGAACCAAAGACAGCAGTGGCGTGCTGCACGCGACCACAATTGATCTTCAACCGTGCCCGCCGATGGGCCGCCCGCAGCACCGTATTCCGCACATTCCGCACATCCCCATGCCCCACCACCACCACGGCTGAGGGAACCGGACATGCTGAATCGACGGCGCAACGTGGGGGATCTGCGCGATGCCGTACCGAAGCAGCAAGCGCGCATCGCGGAATCGCCAGCGCCATCAACGCGCTAGACGCTGGGCATTGCTGCTGCGACGATAACGTCGTGGAGGGCACCCGGAGTGATGCACTGGCGCGGTCGCGCCGACAGCTAACAATGACCGGCTACCTGGCGAACGGCATTGGCGCGACGGTCATGGTTTGCTTTGGCTGGCTGGACCCGAGCGTGGACTGGCCGCAAACTACCGCGATCGTAGCGCGTAGCCTGCCGTTGTTCGTGGTCTTCATGGTCGTCTTCCTCCCAATCGGCCACCTGATCACTGGCGGCCTATTACTGTCGCCAATCGAGCGCTGGCTGACGGCCAAACGGCCACCGACAGAAGAAGATCAGCTGGCGGTGTTGCGATTTCCGCGCCAATGGGCAATCCGCGCTTTCGGGATCTGGGTTGTCGCCGCGATTACCTTCGCGGCTTTCACTTTCACGGTGAACGTGGTGGCAGCGGTAAGCGGCGCCGTCGAGGTTGTGCTCGCCGGAATGACCGCGTGCTCGCTGCAGTACGTGCTGGTCGAACGAATCATGCGGCCCATCACCGCAGTTGCCCTCGCCGACGGTCTGCCGCAGCGCGCCGACGCTCCCGGCGTGGGCAGCCGGCTAACGCTGGCGTGGTTGCTTACCACGGGTATTCCATTACTCGGCATCGTGGTGTTCACCATTCTAGGGCTCACCAAGGGCAAAGCTGATCTTGGTCGAGTCGTAGCGACGGCGCTGTTTCTGGCTACGGTCGGCCTTACCGTCGGGCTGGTCTCGACGCTTGTCGCCGGCGCCTCTGTGGCGGCACCACTTCGGAGAATGCGCGATGCCATGGCCAACGTAGAACGCGGGGACTTCACGACGCGGGTACCTGTCGACGACGGCACCGAGGTGGGTCTCTTGCAGGCGGGCTTTAATCTGATGTCGGACGGCCTCACCGAACGGGAGCGGCTGCGAGAGGCCTTCGGCGTATACGTCGATCCAGGCTTAACCGAAAAGGTAATGCGTGAAGGCATCGACCTTTCCGGCGAGGAATTGGAATTATCGGTTCTCTTCCTCGACGTCCGCGACTTCACCGCCTTCGCCGAATGTGCCACCCCGCAAGAGGTAGTCGCACGCCTCAACGACTTGTATGGTCATGTGGTCCCGGTACTGCTTCGCCACCGTGGCCACGCCAACAAGTTCATCGGCGATGGTCTGCTGGCCGTGTTTGGGGCTCCGGATCGAGTTGCGGACCACGCAACTTGTGCAGTCGCCGCCGCGCTCGACATT
>JAFAQO010000028.1 GCA_019246375.1 Mycobacterium sp.
CAGCATGCTGCGCGTCGAGGTCGGCCAGGGCGGCGTCAAACCAGGCCAACCCCTCCCGAAGGCGTCCCCGCGCTTGCCACAGCGGCTGCAACGACGACGCCAGCGCCAGGGCCAGTTCGACGTCGGAGTTTTCGCGGCTCCACGAAAACGCGGCGCGCAGGTTGTTGATCTCGACGTCTGCCTGCTCGATGCGCTGCTCATAATCACCGCCTGCCGGGGCGTCGAGCAGGGCGGCCAACGCGGTGTAGTGGTCGCGGTGACGGGACCGGACCGTGTCGGCTTCGCCGGACTCCCCAAGTTTCTCGAGCGCATACTGGCGCACAGTTTCGAGAAACCGGTATCGTGTTCGGCCCCACGTGTTTTCGGCGACAACTAATGATTTGTCCACCAGCAGGGTGAGCTGATCGAGCACCTGGTAGCGCTCCAGCTCACCACCGCCGGCGACTGCTTGGGCAGCGTCGAGGTCGAAGCCGCCCGGAAAGACCGCCAGCCGGCGAAACAACATCCGCTCGGGCTCGGTCAACAGCGCATGCGACCAATCCACCGAGGCGCGCAGTGTCTGCTGACGGCGCACCGCGGTGCGCGCACCGCCGGTCAGCAGCCGGAAGCGGTCATGCAAACTGTCGACGATCTCGGCCAGCGACAACGCCCGCACCCGCGCTGCCGCAAGCTCGATCCCCAGCGGCAACCCATCCAGGCGCCGACAGATCTCCGCGACCGGCGCGGCATTGTCGTCGGTGAGGGCGAAATCTGGCCGCACATGGCGAGCCCGGTCGGTGAACAACTCGATCGCTTCATCGGCCAGCGACAGCGACGGCACCCGCCAACTCACCTCACCGGGCACGCCAATCGGCTCACGGCTGGTCGCGAGCAACGTCAGCCTCGGCGCCGCACCGAGGAGAGCGGCGACTACGGCCGCGCTCGCGTCGAGTAGGTGCTCGCAGTTGTCCAACACCACCAGCATCTGGCGGTCGGCGACAAAACGGACCAGCGTGTCCATCGTGGAGCGGCCCGGTTGATCGGGTAGCTCCAGTGCGCGAGCCACCGCGATCGGCACAACGTCGGGATCGGTGATCGGTGCCAGATCCACGTACCACGCCGCGTCGACGAACTCGCCGGCCAGCAGGCTCGCGATCTGGACTGCCAGCCGCGTTTTACCTACCCCACCCGCGCCGGTCAGGGTCACCAGCCGGTTCTCGCCCAGCAGCTCCCGCAACTTGGTCAGCTCCGCTTCGCGTCCCACAAAACTGGTCAGCTGCACCGGAAGATGCTGGGAGAAAATGGCTGTGGATACGCGAAGCGGCGGGAACTCGTTGACCAGGTCGGGATGACACAGCTGCACAACGCGTTCAGGGCGGCGAATGCCCCGGAGGGGGTACGTGCCAAGATCGGTCAGCCAAGCGCCCTCGGGGAGGCGATCGGTGACCAACTCGTCGGTCACCCCCGACACTACAGTCTGGCCCCCGTGCGCCAGATCGCGCAGCCGTGCAGTTCGGTTAATGGTCGGACCGGCGTAGTTACCTTCATCGCGCAACTGCGCCTCGCCGGTATGCACCCCGATGCGCACCCGGATCGGGGCCAACGGCGCTAACTGCAACTGCAACGCGGCCGCCACCGCATCGGAGGCACGGGCGAACGCGGCCACAAAACTGTCGCCCTCGCCCTGCTCCACCGGCCTTACACCGTCGTGGGCCGCGATGACGTCGGACGCGACTCGGTTGAGGCGCGCAAGGGCAGCCGTCATCTTCGCGGGCTGGGTTTCCCACAGCCGCGTGGAGCCCTCGATGTCGGCCAAAAGCAGCGTCACCGTGCCAGTCGGCAAAAGCCCGCTCACGCCCAGCTCACTCCAGTCCACCAGCGGCGTGTCCGCGCGTGGGTCGATCTGGCTCATGCTAGCCAGCATGCGGCCACCGCGAGCCCTAAACATCAGCGAAAACGCGTAGAGCCAAGCCCCACACCGCGGATTTTTCTAACGCCTCCCCGATACCACCCTGCCTGTGACCGACCGTCGCTGTTTGCCATAGGTTGCGCCGAACTGCGGCACCTCAAGAGGACCGGTGTGACGGGCGGCATCGATGGCATTGCGCAGCGGGCGTGCCAATCCCGCGAACGACGCCATGTCGAACACCATCGGCGTCAACAGCCGGTTGTGCACGAAACCGAACCCGCTGGCAGACTGGGGATCGGCCCATCCGAGAGTTCCGCCCAGACCGAAATGGCCAAAGCCCTTGAGTAGCCCGGGAATTGGCGATTCATGATATCCGAGATGGAACGGCATCGGCACCATGATGTTCAGGTCGGGCAGCATCCTCGGCCTGCCCGTCAAGCCCTCCACTAACTCCGAGGACAGGAACTGTGTTCCGTCGATGCGGCCACCGTTGGCCAGCGCAGCGTACATCTTGGCCAGGCCGCGCCCGGTGACCACGCCGTTGGCCGCGGGAACCTCGCCGTCAAGGAAGGGAATGTCGCCCTGCACAAACGATTTGATACCAGGGAAGTACATTGCGCCCAGGGCGCCCGAGAACGGTAGACCGGCCACCCTTGGTGCGACGAAATTGAACACCGGATTGGGCCGGTTGCTCTGCGGGGCCAGAATCTGCGCGACTTTCGTCGGCGCGTCGGCCGGAGGCCGGCCGAGATGCAATCCGTCCGTGTTGAGCGGACGAGCCACCTCGGTGCGGATCAGCTCGCGCATGCCCAGACCCGTAACCGATCGGGCCAGACCGGACAGCAGCCAACCGTAGGTCAGCGCGTGATACGCCGGGGCGCCCCGCAGGTGGTCGACCGGTGCAGCGGCCAGCCGCTCCTCCATCAGGCGGTGATCCATCAACTCGGTCTTGCTGACACCCTTCAGATGCGAGAGTCCGGACCGATGACGCAAGACGTCCTGGACGGTGATGTCGGACTTGCCGTTGGCCCCGAACTCCGGCCAATAGTCGGCAACTGGCGTGTCATAGCACAGCAGCCCCCGGTCGACCAGCCGGTGAATCACCGTGGATGCGACTCCCTTGGTCGCGGAGAACACCATCGCACCGGTGTCGGCCGTCCACGGCGCCTCTCCGGCCCGGTCTAACCATCCCGCCCAGACGTCGACGACGGGCCGTCCTTCGATGTAAACGGACAGGGCCCCGCCACCGAATCGGCGCCCGGGAAACAGCCCGGCGAACAACCGGATCGCGTTTTCGAAATGCGGATCGGCGGCACCGCGGACGCCGCGTGGCAAGCCGGCGCCGGCTTGGAGAAGAGACGCTTGAGTCACTGTGCTAGCGGCACAGCTCGCGGGAGAGCCGCCGCTCCTCGCGCCCCGATGCGATCATGAAATGATGCTATTACTCGTAGCGAGTCCGGGGTAATGAACAACCACATTGATCAGTAGTGCAGATCGAACCGACCGAACAGCCACCAGCTAAAGAAACTCGTTTACGCCTGCGCGAGCCGCTGATTGGTCACCGCAAGCTGGCGGGGCGTGCTGTCCGCCAACGCTTGAATCTGCCCGGGGCTCAGCCGACCACACAGCCGGCCCCAGTGGATAGCGACGTCATCGCCGACCTCGACGTCGGGCACCGCACTGTACCCGTCGGCCCACACTTCAAGTCGGCGCGGCGACGGTTCGGACAGCTCCAGCGCGTGACTGTCCCAGATCAGCGTTCGGCAGGACACTTCGATATCATTGCCGTCGCGGGAAACCACTGTGCCCCAGGTGATTCGGCAGTTTTCCAGAACGCCCATCGGGTGCTCGTCCAGTCCGCGGCCCAGCAGCCGCGACCACGGATACACCCCTAAGACGTGAAAGCAGTGGTTAGCGGCGGCTTCGCAGACCAACTCCGGGCCGAGATGCGACCAGTAGCGGCCGGCCTGCGGGCCGATGATGGCGAGTAACTCGCCAACAAACTCGCCTGCGTCGAGATCGGCGCCGACACC
Source organism: Mycobacterium sp. (assembly GCA_019246375.1). Classification (GTDB taxonomy): domain Bacteria; phylum Actinomycetota; class Actinomycetes; order Mycobacteriales; family Mycobacteriaceae; genus Mycobacterium. Next base: position 3,922 of record JAFAQO010000028.1, read on the forward strand.
ACCGCCCAGCCAATACGACTCGACGAGCCGGTAATCGAGCGGGTCGGCGATTCCGGTCATCTTCGACAGCACCTGCAAGTAGGGCCAGGCACCGGTGAACTTCGTCGCCGCCACCCGCACGTCGTCCACCGTCCCGTCCCGCAACGTGGCGCCCAGTGGCGGACCACAGTAGCCCAGCGCATTCGGGGCATAGGCATACCGGGCGAACATCTCGGCCCCACGGGTGTCAACCGTCGGTGCTGCCACAGTCACAACCGCCCGGAGGACCCGACCAGCTTGACAGCGTCGCGGTGCATCCTGCCGAAGTTGTAGTAGGCCGCACACGCGCCCTCAGGGGAGACCATGCAGGTACCAATTGGCGTCTCGGGTGTACATGCTGTTCCGAAAACTTTGCATTCCCAAGGCTTGAGCACGCCCTTGAGCACCTCACCGCATTGGCAGGCCTTCGGGTCGGCGACCCGGACGCCGGGCATCGCATAGCGCAGCTCTGCGTCGAAGTCGGCGAAATCGTCGCTGAGCCGCAGTGCGCTTTGCGAGATGAAACCCAGCCCGCGCCACTCGAAGTGCGGACGAAGGGTGAAGACCCTGCCCATCAGCGCCAACGCCGCCGGGTTGCCGTGCTCGGGCACCACCCGCGAATACTGGTTCTCCACCTCGCAACGGCCCTCGCGGATCTGGCTCAGCAGCATCGCCACCGACGCCAAGATGTCCAGCGGCTCAAAACCGGAAACTACCAACGGTTTTCCGTATACCTCCGGCACGAACCGATACGGCCGATTGCCGACGACGGTCGAGACATGTCCGGGACCGATGAAACCCGACAGCCGCAAGTCCGGTGATTCCAGGATGGCCTTGATCGGCGGCACGATCGTGACATGGTTGCAGAACACGCTGAAGTTCTTCAGCCCCAGTTCTCGTGCCCGTACCAGCGTCACCGCGGTGGACGGCACGGTGGTCTCAAACCCGATGGCGAAGAACACCACTTGCTTGTCCGGCTTGTCGGTGGCGATCTTCAGCGCGTCCAGCGGTGAGTACACGAACCGCACATCGGCGCCGCGGGCTTTGGCGTCGAGCAGGCTGCCGTTGGAACCGGGTACCCGCATCATGTCGCCGAAACAGGTGAAGATCACGTCGGGCTGCTCGGCCAGCCACATCGCATCGTCGATGCGACCCATCGGGATGACACAGACCGGACAGCCCGGGCCGTGTACCAACTCGACATTCTCCGGCAGCAGATGTTCGATGCCGTGCCGGTAAATGGTGTGGGTGTGGCCTCCACACACTTCCATGAACTTGAAATGGTCGCTATCGCCGGCCAGTCGTTCGATCGCCCGGATCAGTTTGCGGGCGGCCGCCGGGTCACGGAACTCGTCAACGAATTTCATAGTCTGTCCCTTCGCACGCTAAACGATGGCCGACGAATCGAACGCTTCCATTTCAGTGGTGTACGCGTCACCAAGCTTTTTCACGGCTGCGAGCGTCAGCAACGCTTCCTTCTCATCGATCTTGGCCATAGCAAAGCCGACGTGCACAAGTACCCACTCGTCCGGCTCGGGCATGTCGTCTTCCAGCAGCCGCACCGAGATCGTGCGCTGTACCCCACTGACGTCGACCTTGGCCAAATAGTTCGCTGCGTCGGTGATTTCGACGATCCGCCCCGGAATCCCAAGACACATTTCAGTCACGCCCCTTTCTCAGCAGATCCGCGGCAGTGGATCGCCGACGAGCATGTCGACGATCCGGGTTCCGCCGAATCCGGTACGCACCACGACAGTCTCCGCTGGTTCAGCGAGTATTTCTCCAATTTCGGCCGCATCGGCGCCCAACGGATGCGAACGCAGCGCGGCAAGCCCGGCCTCAGCCTCCTCGGGTGCGACGACGGCAATGAACTTGCCCTCGTTGGCAACATAGAGCGGGTCGATTCCGAGCAGCTCGCACGCCCCACTCACCATTGGACGCAGTGGCAGCCGGTCCTCCTCGAGCAGCACTCCCAGACCACAGGCCTGGGCGAGTTCGTTGCACACCGTGCCCACGCCGCCGCGGGTCGGGTCGCGCAACCACCGTGTGGACGGCGCGGCAGCCAGCAATGCTTCCACCAGCGGACTGACTGAAGCAGTGTCGGAACGGATATCGGCTTCGATCGCAAGGTCGCCACGGGCCAGCATCACTGCCATACCGTGATCCCCCATCGAGCCCGACAACAGTACCTTGTCGCCGGTACGCACCGACTCCGGTGACAGCCGCCGGCCCGCCGGAATGACACCGGCGCCCGTGGTGGTGATGAACAGCCCGTCTGCGGCGCCGTTGGGCACCACCTTGGTATCACCGGTAACGATCTGAACGCCGGTGGCCGCCGCTGCCGCCGCGATGTCGGCGACGATCTCCTTCAACTCGGCGATCGAGAAGCCCTCCTCGAGAACAAAAGCCGCCGAAATCCACTGTGGCACAGCGCCTACCACCGCGAGGTCATTGGCTGTCCCATGCACCGCCAGTGTGCCGATCGAACCGCCGGGAAAACGCCTGGGCTGCACCACAAATGAATCGGTGGACATCGCGATCCGCTCACCGCTCGGCAGGCTGAGCACCGCACCGTCGCCGAGCGACTCGAGCAGCGGATTACGGAACGCCTCCATGAACACCGCATCGACCAGCGCCGCCGAGGCCTTTCCGCCGGCGCCGTGTGCCAGCGTCACGTGTTCGTCGAGCAACCGGGGCCGCCGTCTGCGGAACGACTCGATCCGCTCGATCACCTCGCCCTCGGCGAAACGCGGGCCCGACGAAAGGTATTCGCTCGACGACTTACGACTCATCAAACCGGCGACCCTTCTTTTCCGGCATGTTGCCCGTCTCGCTGGTGGACCGCCAGCCACAGCTCGTAGCCCAGCAGCGCTTGAGATTCCTGAATCCGGTGCACGCTTTGCGAACGCACGACGAAGCACACATCGACGTCCGGGGTTTTGGCGAATGCGCCGCCGTCGTATCCGGCGAAGCCGATCGTGTACATGCCGCGGTGACGCGCCTCGCGCAACGCCGCCATCAGATTCGGCGAACTGCCGCTCGTCGACATCGCGATCGCGATGTCCCCCGGCTTCGCTCGGGCGATCAACTGCCGGGAGAAAACCAGCTCGAATCCGACGTCATTGCCCAGCGCGGTCAGAATCGCCTGATCGGCGGTCAACGACCAAGCAGGCAGCGGCTTTCCGATCGGCGGACGGGCGAACAACCTCGCCAGGGTTGTCGAATCGGTGCAGCTGCCGCCGTTGCCGAATGTGAACAGCCGTCCGCCTGCGGCGAACCGGCGTGCCATCTCGGTGGCGGCGGTGGCCACCAGTTCGGCGTTGGCCTCCAGCGTGGACCGGCGCAACGCCAGACTTTCGGCCGCCTTCGCCTGCGCCGACGCGGTGAGGTCAGCCAGCAGCGACTTGGGGTCGTCCTCCTGCGCGTCGATGAACGGGTACAAGAAGTTGGTCGGCTCCTCACTCATCGGACCCCCTTTGGTTGTCCTCATCCTCGCCGCGGCTCATGTGCGCCGCTCCTCAATCCCGGCCTCGCCGGGATCTTCGTCGTCGACGCGGCTGATCGCTGTTCCCGCGTGCACGAGCACCAACTCGCCCGCGGCTACCGGGTCGACCAGCGTGGTCGCGACGTCTTCGATGCCCTTCGCGGTGCGCACCGTTGCCAGGCCTTCCGCCGACGGCCCTATCACCTCGCCCAGGCGGCCTTCGTCGCTGCAGGTGACGCAGACTTCGTCGGCGGACTGGTCGGCTGCTTTCAGCAGGCCGGGATGCTCGAAGCAGACATGGGTCAGTTCCCACAGCAGGTGATAAAACAGCACGAAGCCGCCGGTCGCCGGCACCCGCGGATCCGGGTCGTCCAGCCACAGCACGTGATCGGCCATACCGGCCCCGGGCCGCTCACCGCTGCCGATCCAGACCGTGGTGACGCCCCACGCCGGGCTTCGGCGCATCACCGACCGCACCTCGGGATTGTCGGCGGCCGAGACGCCGACCACGATGTCGCCGGGACGGACCGACACTCGCACCACGTCCACCAGGTTAGGTCCGGTCAGCGCAACCGCCGGCAACGCGCGCTTCCCCACGATCACCGGATGCACGAATTCGACCGCAATGTGCAGTGCATGCGGCTCCCACGCCGGCGCGATGGACCACATGGTGGCGCCCGCCGCGAACCGTTTGGCCAGTGTGAGCGCGGTGGCAGCCAAGTCGCCGGCCAGGTCAGCGCTTACCCCTCGGTCGATTGCAGTGGTAGTCATCGTCACCGCACCACCCCTCTTTCCCCGAACACCTTGCGCCGCCGAGAATTCCTCAAATACATGGGCCAAGCCTCCGCGAATCGAGCGCGGTCAACACCGAGATCGCCGCCTGCCCGAGTGCGAGCCCACCGTCGTTGGGCGGGACGGTGTGATGGGTCAAGACGTCGAATCCCTTTTGCTGCAGATATTTTCGGCATGCCTGCAGCAGCAGCACGTTTTGGAACACCCCGCCGGTGAGACCCACCAAGCGCACCGCGCCGGCGACCAGACTCACTGTCTCGGCGACGGCGACCGCGACCGCTTCGTGGAACGCGGCCGCCAGCGTTGCCGGCTCGACTCCCGCGCGCAGAGCCGAGACGATCGTCCGCATCATCCCGGTCGGGTCGATCACTCCGTCGGCGCGTACGTGCATGCGCAACTTCGGCGCCGACGCGCCGGCCGAGTCAGCCAGCACCTCGAGTTCGATGGCGGCTTGGCCCTCGTAATCGATCCGATGACGCACGCCCAGTAACGAGGCAACCGCGTCGAACAGCCGGCCCATGCTCGAACAGGGCACACAGCCAACATTGCTCTGCAATTGCGATCGGATGACGCGTATTTCGGCGGGCGGGGCCGCAGTGACGGGTGGCAGATCCGCCATCCATTCGATGCCCGCGGTCCACAGCTGAGACAGCGCCATCCGCCACGGATTGCGCACTGCGGCATCACCGCCCGGCAGCGGCACCGGCAGCAGGTGGCCGACCCGGACAAAGCGGTGACTGTCGCGCCCGACTGCGAGGATCTCGCCACCCCAAATCGTGCCGTCGCAACCGTAGCCGGTGCCGTCGAAGGAGACTCCGATGATCGGCTCACCGAGCCGGCCGTGCTCGGCCAGCAGCGACGCGACGTGCGCGTGGTGATGCTGAACGAGGTCCAACGGGCGATCGCCGACGTGGCGCTCCGCCCAACTACGGGTCAGATATCCGGGATGCAAGTCAGCGGCCAACCGCACCGGCTGGTGCCGGATTTCGCTGAGCTGGCCGACCGCACGCTCGAACGCCTGCAGCGTCGCCAAGGTGGCCATGTCGCCGATATGGCCGGACATGAAAGCGCGTGAGCCGTCGGTGAGACAAAACGTGTTTTTCAGCTCGCCGCCCACGGCCAGCACGGCGGGGCCGTCGCGGCCGATGTCGACCGGCAGCGGCGCATACCCGCGGGATCGGCGGATCGGCAGTTCCCAGTCGTCGACAACGCGCACGACCGAGTCGTCACACGGCACGTGAATCGGCCGGTTGTGGTCGAGCACGGCGTCGCATAAAGCGGCCGAAGGCCGCAAAAGTCTCTGTTTAGCATCACCTTCGGTGTAGCAGATGGGTTCGTCGGAACGGTTGGCGCTGGTCAGCACCAGTGCATCGGGCACCACGGCGTCAGCACCGGGCACAGGGGCGAGCAGCAGGTGATGGATCGGCGAGTAGGGCAGCATCAGCCCGAGCAGCGGGCTGCCGGGCGCGACGGCATCGGCGACCGGTGCGTCCGCGCGTCGCCGCAGCAATACGATCGGCCGGGCCGGACTCGACAACACCGCTGCCTCGGTGTCGTCTATGTGGGCATAGCGACGGGCGACATCGAGATCACGGACCAGCATGGCGAATGGCTTGGCACCGCGCGCTTTGCGGGCACGCAATCGGCCGACCGCGTCCTCGCTGTCGACGACGCACGCCAGGTGGTAGCCACCGATGCCCTTGATCGCGACAACGGCTCCGGTCGCCAGCGCCTGCTGGGTGGCGGCCAGCGCGGCATCTGACCCGTCGACCCACTCGGCTTCGCGCCGGAACCACAGCGATGGCCCGCAGTCGGGGCACGCGATCGGCTGCGCATGGAATCGGCGGTTGGCCGGGTCGTGGTATTCAGCAGCGCAACGCTCACACATGGCAAATATCGACATCGTGGTGGCCGGCCGGTCGTAGGGCAACGCACGGATGATCGTGAAGCGCGGTCCGCAGTTGGTGCAGGTCACGAACGGGTGCCGGTAGCGGCGATCGACGGGATCGAACAATTCGGCGACACAGTCGTCGCAGACCGCGATGTCGGGCGGGATCGGCGTCGTCGCGCCGGCGACTGTCTGGCTTTCCACGATGCGGAAATCGGTCCCGGCTGTGGTGTCGGCCTCGATGTCGACGACGGCTACCGCGCTGATCCGCGCCAGCGGCGGGGCTTCGGCCTGCAGTCGGCGACCGAATTCGTCCACCTGCTCGCGCGGTCCCTGAACCTCGACGAACACCGCGCCGGAATCGTTGCCGACGAATCCGGCAAGCCGCAGGCCGCTGGCGAGGCGATGGACGAACGGACGAAAGCCAACCCCCTGCACGACCCCCGTCACGATGAACCGCTGCCGAATATCGTCGGATCGCAGCATCAGCGGCGTGTCGGTCATGGCAACCGCCAAACGACCGTGAGCACCGGGCAGCCGGGCGGCTCAACCTCCTTGCCGCACCACCTAGTCCACCACTCAGCACACGTCGCGATCACACCGTTTCGTCAGTCACGAACTTACGCCCCGGCCCTCTTCCGATCCTAGGCGTCCGCAGAAGGCGCGGTGCAGAATTCGACACCCGGGTACCAATCGGCCGAAAATGCGTTCCTGCTAACCGTTCGCAGGAAAGCTCATGTCGAGTTACCGGCGACTCCCTGCAGTCTCGGCTAGCTTTGGCCACACGCGGCGAGCACGAGTTCGCGTACCCGCGCCGCGTCGGCCTGCCCGCGCGTAGCCTTCATGACTGCGCCGACGATCGCGCCGGCCGCCTGTACTTTGCCACCGCGAATCTTCTCCGCGACATCGGGATTGGCGGCCAGGGCTTCGTCGACTGCCGCCTGGATCAACGAGTCGTCGCGCACCAACGCCAGGCCTCGCGCGGTCATCACCTGCTCGGGCTCACCTTCGCCGGCCAGCACACCCTCGACGACTTGGCGGGCGAGCTTGTTGGACAGCTTGCTCTCGTCCACCAGCGCCTGGACAGCGGCGACTTGGGCCGGCGTGATAGCCAGCTCGTCGAGTGCGACACCGGCTTCATTGGCCTTTTGGACTAGGAAGTTGCCCCACCAAGCACGCGCGTGCTCGCTGGACGCGCCCTGCGCTACGGTCGCGATCACAAGCTCGACGGCGCCGGCATTGACCAGATCGCGCATCACCTGGTCGGAAACACCCCACTCCTGCTGAATTTGCTTGCGACGCAACCACGGTAGTTCGGGGATGGTCTGGCGAAGTCGCTCGACGAGCTCGGCACTGGGTGCGACGGGTTCCAAGTCGGGCTCGGGAAAATAGCGGTAGTCCTCGGCGGTCTCCTTGGTGCGGCCGGGGCTGGTGTACCCAGCCTCGTGGAAGTGGCGGGTTTCCTGCGTGATCCGGCCGCCTGATGCCAGAACGGCGGCCTGGCGCTGCATCTCGTATCGGACCGCGACTTCGACGCTCTTGAGTGAGTTGACGTTTTTGGTTTCGGTGCGGATACCGAACATGGTGGCGCCGAGCGGCTTCAGCGACACGTTGGCGTCACAGCGCATCGAGCCCTGGTCCATCCGTACGTCGGAAACACCCAGCGCGCGCAATAGATCTCGTAGCGCTGTCACGTAGGCCCGGGCGATCTGCGGCGCCCGGGCCCCCGTTCCCACGATGGGCTTGGTGACGATCTCAATCAGCGGCACGCCGGAACGGTTGTAGTCGATAAGCGATGTCGTCGCGCCGTGGATGCGGCCGGTTTCGCTGCCGATGTGGGTCAGCTTGCCGGTGTCTTCCTCCATGTGCGCGCGCTCGATCTCGACGCGCCAGCTGGTCCCGTCTTCCAGCGGCACATCCAGGTAGCCGTTGATTGCGATCGGCTCGTCGTATTGCGAGATCTGGTAGTTCTTGGGCATGTCCGGATAGAAGTAGTTCTTCCGGGCGAAGCGGCACCACGGCACGATCTCACAGTTGAGCGCCAGCCCGATCCGGATCGCCGACTCCACCGCAGCCTCGTTGAGCACTGGCAGTGAACCGGGCAGGCCGAGGCACACCGGGCACACCTGGGTATTGGGTTCGGCACCGAACCTCGTGGCGCAGCCACAGAACATCTTGGTGACGGTGGACAGCTCGACATGCACCTCGAGGCCAAGCACCGGGTCATAACGTGCGACGACCTCGTCATAGTCGAGCAGCTCAGTCTCAGATGCCCTGGCAGCAACGGTCATGGATTAGAGCTTAATTGCGTCAACCGGATCCGGTCGCCGGCCCGTCGTGTGCGCCGGCAGCTCGCCTGTGCGCTTTCAGCAGCAACTGGTCAAACAATGCTCGCGATGCGATGGCGTGCCGGCTGACGGCGCAGAAGTCCTCAGCGATCTGCTCGACAAGCAGCCGCAGCTTGATGTTGCTTTCTTGGGATAGCCCCTTGATGAGGTTGAACGCAGCAACCTCGTCGATGCCGTACACCAGCATCAGCATGCCCTTGACCTGGTCAATCTTGCCGCGCCGTTCGGCGATTTCGGCGACCTTCACAGTGATGATGTCCTGTTGCGCACTCTCGGACGTCGGTGTGACGTCGACGTAGAAGCCGTGTGTGCCGATGACGACACCGTTGTCGTCACGCAGTTGATCGCCAACCACGACTACCTCGTGCACTTCGCCGCCGGTGTCGAGGATGCGGTGCCGTGTGCGGAAGGGCCGGTGTGTCGTAATCATCTCCTCGATGGTCGCCGCCACCTGGCCGCGATCGTCGGGATGCTTGTGTGACAGCACCAGGTCAGTGGTCGGCGTCACCGTTCCGGGCTGGTAGCCGTGCATGCGCTGCACCTGCTCCGACCATTCCCAGCGCTGGTCCGTGAAATAGAACCGGAACGATCCCACGCGCTGCGGCGCGCCGCCGGCGAGGGCCTCCTCGGTCTGGGGTGTCTGACCATCTAGCTGGCCAGTCATGGCGCGCGCTCGGTGGCAGTGTCGGACGTGGCCGACTCGATTTGCTCCAGAGGCGGTGTCGTGGCCACTCGAATCGAGTACTTCTGGATGATTTCTTGCTGGGCAGCGGCAGCTTGTTCGAGGTGGTCTGCCGCCGCGCGGCATAGTGCGCGCGCTCGGTCAAGTGCCTGTTGTGCCCGTTGGGCAGAGCCGGCAACGGTCGGCTTGATACGGCGTGCCAGGCGAGCTCGGTGTGCTTTCTGTCGGCATGCCGGTGAGCAGTACATTGCATCAGACCGGGCATAGAAGCCATTGCCGCAGATGAAGCAGGTCAGGTCAGCGGCGACCACGGCCGTCACGTTACCGCTATCCGTTACGTAACGGAAGTTTTAACCTACTGGCTGATTCGCTTTAGCTCTGTCGTGTGCCGTACTCCGGCTGGGAAACATGTCGGCCAGCGCGGCGGCCAGCTCGAGGTACTGCCGCCTGCTCTTTTTGCTCAACCGTTCGAGGGAAATTTCTTTGCCTGCGTGCACATGCGGGTCGAACGGCAAAACCACTACACGGTTGGCCTTAAATTGCCCGGATAGCTTCTCGAGCTCCATGCTGAGCAGGGCATTGGGTTTGCCACTCTCGATGTGGTTTATCGCTAAGACCGTCGACTCGACCAGCTTCTGGTATCCGTTCTGACGCAGCCACTCCAGCGTGGTTCGCGTCTTCCTGACCGAATCGATTGACGCGCTGGTGACTATCACGAGCGCCCGCGACTCCCGCAGAATCGCTTCGATCAGACGCGACTTCAGCGCCGTCCCGCAATCCATCAACACCACTGAGTAGTGCTTTCGGAGAAGTGAAAACGCTCTGACAAAGTCGTCACGCTCGATGAGCCACTTGCTCTGCGCATAGTCAGGAATACCCAGCACTTCCAGCTTCGAGCCGTTCATGTAGGTGTGCGCCCGAACATCCGCATATCGCGTGACCGAGCGGTCCGCGAGCAGGTCGACCATGGTCAGTGAATTTCGACGGCCGTGCCGGTCCGCGAGGTCTCCGGTGTCGAGGTCGACCGCGACCACCCGGTCGTTGCGCGCGTCGGCGAAGGTTGAGCCGAGCACCTCGACCACGGCGGTTTTGCCCACGCCTCCCTTGAGGTTGAGGACCGCGATCGGAAACGCGCTCCCGACCGATACTTCCACGCGACCTTTCAGTTCGAGCTCATATTTTTGAGCCTTGTTCGGACCCAGATTGATACCGGTTATGCGTGAGAAGAATTGTCGCCAATTGAACTTGGGTGGAACGGTCGTCTGCGATTCGTCGTCAAGGCTGTCGAGCGCCACCCCGCCGGGCAGCCGCTGCGGCTTCACCGGCGGGGGCGGCGGCGCGCGGTGTGCCGGAACAGTCGACGTCAGGGAAGTGGTGGTCGGCCGCGCCGGCCTGGGCTGCTGCTGGTATGCGGGAGGGACCGGACGATAGGGCCGCCGCTCGATGTAAGGATCGGGGCCGTGGTCACCACGCCGGACCGGTGAAGTCCGCTGCTCCTGCGGCGCCGTCCTAGGCACTGACTGCCGGTTTACGCCGCGATCAGGACCGCGGTTATCCATATTTTCGACCGTAACACCGGTTCGGATCGCCCGAAAAGTTCACGAGAGCCGAGGTTGGTGAAGTTTATGTAGCGGTCCAGTGAACACGACGCTGCGGTAAACGGCGGGCGAGCACTAGCCGAAAAAGGCCGCGGCGTCGTCGTAGCGGCTCGGCGGCACCAGCTTGAGCTGGCGCACCGCATCGCCCAGCGGCACCCGGCCGATGTCCTGGCCACGCAGCGACACCATCATCCCGTACTCACCGGTGTGCGCGGCGTCGGCGGCGTTCACCCCGAATCGGGTGGCCAGCACTCGGTCGTAAGAGGTCGGCGTACCACCGC
>JAFAQO010000031.1 GCA_019246375.1 Mycobacterium sp.
GCCGGACCAGAGAAGGCCGTCTCACATACCTGGCTCGATACTTTCGATTGGCGGCTGCACGCCGCGGGGATCTCCCTCGAGTACGTCGACGACGGGCCGCTGACCGCGCAACTGGCGGATGGTGCGCGGGTACAGGGCCCGCTGCCTGATGGGGATTGGCCGGTGCAAGCAGACGATCTGCCACCTGGGCGGTTGCGCGATACACTCGGTCCGATCATCGCGCCACGAGCCCTTTTGCCAGTCGTCACCGTCCGCCGCACCGCTCGCGAAAGCCGCGTGCTCAACACCGACGAAAAAACCGTCGCCCGGCTGCTGACCGAAAGCGCCGATGACGGCACCAGTCGACTACAGGTGCAGCCCCTGCGCGGGTACGACGCGGCCGGTGAGCGGATCGCGCGCCTGCTGGCCCGCGTAGACGGCCTCACCGCGGTGACGACGACGCCATACGAGGACGCACTGGCCCACGCGGGTCGCAAACCCAGCGACTATCGCAACGGTCAAGCGGCGCAGTTGCGGCCGAAAACGCCTGCACCGGTCGCGGTAGCGGACATGCTGCAACACTTCGCGGCGGTTATTGACGACAACGTGGCGGGGACGATCGCGGCGATCGACACAGAATTCCTGCACGACCTGCGGGTAGCGGTGCGGCGGACCCGCTCGATTCTCAAGCTCGCGGGTGATGTGCTGCCCGCCGATATGGCCGCGCGATTCCAGCCGGAATTCAAGTGGCTTGGTGATCTGACCACGCCGGTGCGCGACCTGGACGTTTACCTGCTCGGGCTCAACGATATGGCCGCCGGCCTGGCGTCGGCCGATCCGGGCGATCTCGACCCTTTCCGGTCGTTCCTGGTTCGGCATCGGTCCGCCGAACGCCGTCGCCTGGTGCGTGGGTTGAGGTCGCGCCGCTTCGAGAAGCTGATGGACGGCTGGCGCTCCGCGCTCGCGCAAGTAACCGCCGACGCCGATGGCGGGCCGGCGGTCGGGACGCTGGCCCAACAGCGAGTCGAGCAGGCGTTCCGGCGAGTCGTCCGGCGCGGCGAACGGATCACCGCCGACTCACCCAGCGAGGAGGTTCACGCGCTCCGTAAGCGGTGCAAAGAATTGCGATATCTGCTCGAGGTATTCCGGCCGCTGTGCGCCGAAGTGCCGCACCGCTTGCTGGTCAAAGAGCTCAAGGCGCTGCAGGACACGCTCGGCGAATTCCAGGACGGCGAGGTGCAGCGAGAGGCGGTTCGCGAATTCGCCGCGGTGATGATGGAGCAGGGCGCAGCCCCGCCAGAGACCGTGTTGGCCATGGGGGAACTGGCCGCCCAGCTCGATGCGCACCAGCTGCGCGCACGGGCGGCGCTGGCAGGCCGGCTGCAGCCGTTCCTAGCGGATGGAAATCGCGCGCGAGTGAAGGCACTGGTGCGCCGATGAAGATCTACGCGACGTACAACATCAAGGGCGGTGTCGGCAAGACTTCGGCTGCAGTCAACCTCGCTCATCTGGCTTCTCGTAGCGGCTACAACGCACTGCTGTGGGATCTTGACCCGCAGGGAGCGGCGACTTACCTGTTCCGGGTGAAACCCAAGGTCAAAGGCGGCAGTCGAGCGCTGGTACGAGGCATGCGATCGCTTGACGACGCGATCAAGGCAACCGATTTCGACCGGCTTGACCTGCTGCCGGCGGATTTCAGCTACCGCAACATGGATCTGCAACTAGACGACATGAAGCGGCCGACCCGGCGGATTCGCCAGCTGCTGCGACCGCTCGGCAGCGAATACGACATGGTCTTCCTCGACTGCCCGCCGAGCATTTCATTGCTCTCGGAGAACGTCCTGCATGCGGTCGACACGCTGCTGGTGCCAATGATCCCGGCAACGTTGTCGGTGCGAACGTTCGATCAATTGGTCAGCTTTATCGGCGATTTCGATGGCCGGCAGCCGCAGGTATGTTCGTTCTTTTCGATGGTGGACCGGCGCAAGCGGTTGCACCGCGATCTTGTGGAGAACCTCCCAGCCGAAAGAACGGGAATACTGACCACGGCCATTCCGGCGCTGTCGGTCATCGAGCAGATGGCTGTATACCGCGCGCCGGTGACGGCGTTCGCCCCGCGCAGCCTCGCAGCGC
>JAFAQO010000072.1 GCA_019246375.1 Mycobacterium sp.
CCAATCACCTCGGTCATTTCGCGTTGACCAACCTGTTGCTGCCCAAGCTCAGCGACCGGGTGGTGACGGTGTCGTCGCTGCTGCACAGCATTGGCTACATCAGCCTCAGGGACCTGAATTGGCAGTCCCGGCCGTATTCGGCATGGCTGGCCTACGGTCAGTCGAAGCTTGCCAACCTGCTGTTCACCAGCGAACTGCAGCGACGCCTGGACACCGTCGGCTCTTCGCTGCGCGCGCTGGCCGCTCACCCCGGCTGGTCGCACACAAACCTGCAAGGCCACTCCGGCCGCAAATTGGGCGACGCGATGGTGCTGGCCGCCGACCATATTGTCTCCACCGATGCCGACTTTGGCGCCCGGCAGACGTTGTACGCGGTATCGCAGGATCTACCAGGCAATACATTCGTCGGTCCGCAATTCGGCCTGTATGGCCGCACCCGGCCGGTTCGGCGCAGCTGGCTGGCCAACCGCGCCACCACCGCCAGCGAGCTGTGGGACCTCTCCGAGCAGCTCACCGGCGCCAAATTTCCGCTCTGAGGCAGGCGGTTGCTCGACCGCTCACCTTGACGGCTGTCCCGCGGGTCGCGCAGATTGGTGAGGTAGTCAGTGAGGCGGTTTCGGCGCGGTCCGCTGAGGCGAGACGACGGATAGCGGACGTACGTACGGCTTCCAGGCCGAATGTCGCCGAGGAGGTCAGCCCATGTCGAATACGGATATCGCTGGATTTCTCGCGCTGTGCGCCGCGCTGGCAGCCGCGATCGGTAATGTGATCCGCCAGCGGTCCGCCCAGGAGGTCACTGACAAACCGGTCGGTCACTTGGCGCTTTTCGGCATGTTGTTGCGCGACACCCGGTGGTGGCTGGGCGGTGTGGGGGACATCTCCAGTTACGTTCTCATTGCGCTCGCCCTCGCCAGAGGCTCGGTGATATTGGTCACGGCGCTGCAGGTGACGGCGCTGCTGTTCGCCTTGCCCATCTACGCGCGATTGACCCGTCATCGGATAACCCCCCGGGAGTGGATGTGGGCGGTAGTGCTGGCCGGGGCGTTGGCGGTAGTCGTCTCGGTCGGGGATCCGACGGCCGGCCAAGCCCAGGGCTCGCTGGAAGCCTGGGCCGTAGTGGCCGTCGTGATGGGTCCGGCATTGGGGTTGTGCCTGCTGGGTGCCCGAATGTGGTCAGATCGTCCGGTCGCGGCGGTGCTGCTGGCGGCGGTGGCGGGTTCGTTGTTGGGGCTGTTCGCGGTGCTGACCAAGAGCATTGTCGACGTGCTCGGACACGCCCCTGCTCATCTGCTGCGTGAACCTGAGCTGTATGCCTGGGTGTTCGCCGGAGTGGCCGGGATGATCTATCACCAATCGGCGTATCGCGCCGGTGCGCTGACCGCCTCGCTGCCGACGATAATCGTGGCGAAGCCCGTGGTGGGCGCGGTGCTGGGGATCACCGTTCTCAAGGAGACACTGGAAGCAGATGGCCCGGAGTGGTTGGTGCTGGCAGTGGCGGCGGTGATCGTGATCGTCGCGACCGTAGCCCTGGCTCGCGGCGAGGCCGCCACCGTGTCGGCCGGCGCGGGGCGTGATCTGAAAATCACCGACCAGCCGAAGACCCCGTCGCAACGCTTGAGCGGCTGACGCGCCTTTCCGGCGCCGAGACGACCGGGCACCGCTGACCTTGCTGCCCGGGGTTACCAGCGGTACTGCCTACTATGGGGGCGAGCGTCCCACTAGGACCCCAAGGGAGAGTGTCCGTATGAATGAGTTGAAGTTTCTGGAGCTGCACGGCGACCGCATCGCTTACCGCGATGCCGGCCAGGGCGACGTGCTGCTGTTAATCCACGGCATGGCCGGGAGTTCGGCCACGTGGCGCGCGGTGTTGCCGCAACTGGCGAAGAACTACCGCGTCGTTGCGCCGGATCTGCTTGGACACGGTGAGTCAGCCAAGCCACGCGGCGACTACTCCCTGGGAGCATTCGCCGTGTGGCTGCGCGATTTTCTCGACGAGCTCGGCATCACTCGTGCGACAGTGGTTGGCCAGTCGCTGGGCGGCGGTGTCGCTATGCAGTTCGTCTATCAGCACCCCGACTACTGTGAGCGCGTCGTGCTGATCAGCAGCGGCGGTCTGGGCCCGGATGTCGGTGTGATACTGCGGCTGCTGTCGGCCCCCGGCGCGGAGTTCGTGTTGCCGATCGTCGCGCCGAAGCCGGTGCTCAGGGTCGGCAACAAGGTGAAGTCGTGGTTGACCGGCGTGGGGATCCAGTCACCGCGCGGCGCAGAGCTGTGGAGCGCCTACTCGTCGCTGTCGGATCGTCAAACGCGCCAATCGTTTCTGCGCACCTTGCGGTCGGTCGTCGACTACCGGGGCCAGGCCGTGAGTGCGCTGAATCGGCTGAAGTTGCAGGCGGAAGTGCCGGTGATGGCGATCTGGGGCGAAAAGGACGACATCATTCCCGTCGCGCATGCCTACGCCGCCCAAGCGGCGCGCCAGGGCAGCCGTCTGGAAGTGCTGCCGGGCGTCGGACACTTCGCTCAAGTCGAAGCGCCGACGAAGGTGGTGGACCTGATCGAGGACTTCATAGCCACCACCAGAATCGCCAAGATTCCCAGCCAGCAGCCCAGCTCCTAGGAACACCACGCTTCCGGGTCAGTACCAGATCGCCAGGTGCTGCCCGCGGTCGTTGATCTGCGGCGGATCAGGCACGCTCGTCGCGATGCCGCAACCAATTCGGTGCGCGGTCCACGCCGCTGCAGCAGCGTCGAGAACGTCGTCGGGCGGTACCGCTCCGGCGTCGCCGAGATAGTCGGGCAGCTCAATCCCAACCGATCGCAGGCGCTCGAGCCGGTCGCGCTGACCATCCCACGTCTTTTTGCTCCTGGCTGGCGGGCCGTCGCCCATCATGGCGAACGACATCTCTGGGTGGACTTCGCGGAGCGGAAAAGCGCCTTGGTCGTAAAGCGTGTTGGCCTCGAGCAGGCGCGTCCGCAGGGCATAACTCTGCCGACTCAGGCCTTTACCGGTCAATTGGAGGTGGCGCTGCGCTGCCGCTAGGTACGTTTCTTCGAGGAAGACCGAGCGTGGCGGTGTCGGAAAGACGCTGGACCGGCGTCGACCCAGCAACAATGCGGCCTCGATGTCGGCCTCTCGCGGTCCCTCATCCAATAATCCCAGCGGTATATCAACCGCGACCGAAGACGCTTCCGCGGCCTTCATGATCAGCGTTTGCAACGCTTCTGCGACATAGGCACCCGCGAACTGGCCATCGTCCAGTTCGATGCTGATCCAGCCTTTAGCCCAACCATCAACACCCAGCACTCGCATGGCAATTCATCCAATCACCGAACCGCTGACGCACAACGTGATTCCGGTGAGGTGCGGTAATTGGCGCGACACTGCGAGGCCGGTGCGCCTTCGCCTCCCTTCTCATGGTTTCATAGCCTGCTATGCCTGAGATGAATCGGCGCAGAGCGATGCTGATCGCGGGGTTCGGTGTGCTGGCTGCCGCGACCTCCGTCCCAACGGCCCGCGGTTCGGTGGCCGGATGCGCACCGGCGGGCCGAACGCCCGCCGCGCCGCCCGGTAACGCGGCCAGCGGGAACTATATTTTCCACGACGAGTTCGATGGCCCGGCCGGTTCGGCCCCCGATTCGTCGAAGTGGACGGTGGCACGTGCCCGGGAGACGATGAAGGACCCGACGTTTTGGGAGAGGCCCGAGAACGTCGGGCAGTACCGCGACGATCGGCAGAACGTATTTCTCGACGGCAAGTCCAATCTGGTTCTCCGCGCCGCCAAAGACGGCAACGCCTACTACAGCGGTAAAGTTCAAAGCCCGTGGCGGGGCGGCATCGGCCACACCTGGGAAGCCCGCATAAAGCTCGACTGCCTCACTGCCGGTTGCTGGCCAGCCTGGTGGTTGGGTAACGACAACAATGGCGAAATCGACGTCGTCGAGTGGTACGGCAACGGCAACTGGCCGTCAGCCACCACCGTCCACACGAAAGCAAACGGTGCCGAATGGGCGACCCACAACATGGCGCTGGACAGCGGGTGGCATACCTGGCGATGCCAATGGGATGAGACTGGTATGCGCTTCTGGCAAGACTACGTTGACGGCGCGCAACCCTACTTCACCGTTCCGGCGAATTCCATCGCAGACTGGCCGTTCAACAACCCCGGCTACCAGGTGTTTCCAGTCTTCAATCTTGCGGTTGCCGGTTCGGGTGGCGGCGATCCCAGCGGAGGAACTTATCCGGCGGAGATGCTCATCGACTGGCTGCGCGTCTGGTAACTCGCGGCGTTGAACGCCGCACCCGCTCTTAAGACCTGGAGTGCGGGACGCCGACCGGGAAATGCGGCATCACCGGGGCGGCGGGGAAAGGCATGGCTGGCATAAGCGGCATTTGCGGAGCCGGGATTGCGGGCATTGCTGGTGCCGCGGGAGCCGGCATCACAGGGAATGCCGGAGCCGCGGGCGCCGGCATGTGCATGGGCGGTTCCGGCGCCGGGAAGTTGACCGGCGGCTCGGGCGCCGGCAGGTTCGCCGGCGGCTGCAAGACCGGTAGGCGGCCCGGAGGCTGGGGCGCAATCACGTTGGCCGGTGGTTGGGGAGCCGGCAGGTGCACTGGCGGTTGCGGGTCCAGTCCCTGGACCGGTGGGCTCGGCCCGCGGACCGGGGGACTCGGCACCTTTACTGGCTGTGGAGACGGCAGCTGGACTGGTGGTTGCGGGTCCAGTCCCTGGACCGGTGGGCTCGGCGCGCGGACCGGGGGACTCGGCACGTGCACTGGTTGCTGGCTCGGCAGCTGGACCGGCTGCGGAGCCGGGAGCTGCACCGGCCGGGGAGCCGGCAGCTGTACCGGCGGTTGCTGGGCCGGCACGCGGATGGGCGCAGGAGCCGGCACCCGAATCGGTATGGGAACCGGCACTGGCACCGGAGCGACGGGCACCGGCGCAGGCACTGGCGGAGCCACGGGGACCGGCGCGGGTACTGGCGGTGCCGCAGGGATCGGCGCCGGTACTGGCGGAGCTGCGGGCAACGGAGGCGCGGCAGGAGCCGGGGCGTTCACGGGCGGGGGCGCCACCG
>JAFAQO010000615.1 GCA_019246375.1 Mycobacterium sp.
CTGTGCGACAGCGGCCAGTGCCACAAAACTGTGCGCCGACAGCATCCGCCTGGGAGATTACGACATCGGCATAGCGGTGGGGATGGACAAGCATCCGCGCGGCGCCTTCACCGAGGACCCGGCCCTCGTCGGGATGCCGACGTGGTACGCCGAGAACGGCCAATACCTCACCACGAAGTTTTTCGGCATGAAGGCCAACCGCTACTTGCACGAGCACGGCATCTCGACTTCTGCGCTGGCCAAGGTGGCCGCCAAGAACTTCCGCAATGGTGCATTAAACCCCAACGCGTTTCGGCGCAAGCCGATCTCCGAAGAAGACATCCTCAACTCGCCGATACTGAACTACCCACTGACCCAGTACATGTTCTGCACGCCCGACGAAGGCGCCGCCGCGGCCATCATGTGCCGTGCCGATATCGCGCAGCGATTCACCGCAAAACCCGTGTACGTGCGCGCGGTCGAAATCCGCACCCGCCGTTATGGCGCCTACGAGGTAAATACCACCTACGCGCCGGTTGACGAGGACGTATCACCGACGGTCTATGCCGCCAAGGCCGCGTTCGAGAAAGCCGGTGTGGCGCCGGATGAAGTCGGTGTCATTCAGCTGCAGGACACCGACGCGGGAGCGGAGGTGATCCACATGGCTGAGGCCGGATTCTGCACCGATGGCGAGCAGGAAAAGCTCTTGGCAGAGGGCGCCACTGAAATCACCGGCCCCATGCCGGTCAACACCGACGGCGGACTGATTGCCAATGGCGAGCCGATCGGTGCATCCGGTCTGCGACAAATGCACGAGCTGGTATGCCAATTGCGCGGACAGGCCGGCGATCGCCAGGTCCCCGGCACGCCGCGGGTCGGCTTCGCGCAGGTCTACGGTGCGCCCGGGACCGCTGCCGCGACGATCCTGACCACCTGATGAGGCCTCGCCGAGCGTGCAACTGCCGCGACGACACGCCGACGACGGTCGCAGCCAGTGCGCGTTGGGCGCGTTCACAAAGCTTTCTTCGGCGCCGGGGGTGAGTAATTGGGCTTGCCCAGACCCAGGACGTACTGGGCGATCATGTTGCGGAACACTTCGAGCGTGCCGCCGTAAATCCCCACCAATGGTGCGAACCGGTACACGTATTCGGCGGCACCGTCATCGGTGGCGCCGTCAGTGCCGAACGGCAGAGCGGACGCGGGTCCTTGCAAGTCCATCAAGTCCGGCGAGATGTCGCGCATCGTTTGTGCAATCGCGACGCGGCCGAAGATTCTCGAGGCGGACAGCGCTGCCTCCACCTGGGCGACGCTGCGGCCCAGCCGATATGCGACCGACTGATCGTCGAGCAGGCGGCCGCCGTTCGGATCCGGTTGCGCCACACGTGCCGCCGCTTTGTCGACCGCTTCGACCAGGAACCCAGCCTGATGCATCATGATCGAGGTGTCCTGCAGGCCATCGGGCGCGGCGGCGACGGCGCCGTGTTCGACGTTGAGCGGCTCGCGCAGCACTGTCCAGCCCGCGTTGATTTCGCCGAGCCGGTACTTGTCGTCGACGCGGACGTCGCTGTAGTAGACGATGTTGGTGCGATCACCGTCCACAGTGCGAATGCCCTGGATTTCGATGCCCGGCGAGCTCAGCGGAACGAGAAACATCGTCAGGCTTTTGTGCTTCGGCGCTTCGGGGTCGGTGTTGGTGATCAGGAAGACGTACTGGCAGTTGTGGGCTCCGGTGGTAAACATCTTGGAGCCGTTGATGATCCAGCCTTCACCGTCGCGCACCGCTCGTGTCTTACACGTGGCGACGTCGGAGCCGCCCTCAGGTTCGGTGTAGCCAAGGCACATTCTGACGTGCCCGCTGAACACGCCTGGTAACACCTCATCCTGAAGTTCCGGTGACCCGAACTTCGCCACTGAACGCGCCACCATGGCGGTCGTCCCCCAGGTCACCCACGGCACGTGTGCGCGCCGCTTCTCCAGTTCCCAGATCCGCCGGCGCACCCGGCTGAAACCACCTTCGGAGGCCGGTTTCCACTCTGCCGCCAAAT
>JAFAQO010000362.1 GCA_019246375.1 Mycobacterium sp.
TCGTCCGGGCATTTCATCTGGGTGCGCGACACGCTGCGGCTGGGCGGAAAGTTCCCGCTCAAAGCTGGGTTGGTGACCAGTCTCGGGTTCGGCCACGTGTCGGGGCTGATCGCGCTGGTGCATCCCCAGGCTTTCGTGGCGGCGCTCAAACCGCAGGAACGCAATGAGTATCAGCGGCGTGCCGATGCGCGGCTAGTGGCCGGTCAGCGTCGGCTGGCCTCGGCTATTGCCGGAGGCAGGCCGATGTACGAGCGGCCGCCGGACCGTCGTTTCGATCACGAGGTGTCTGAGAAGCGCCAAGAAGCTGCGATGCTGCTGAACGCGGCGTCTCGGCTAGGCGATGGCGACGTCTTCATCCAGTGAACGTCGCTATCCGTTAGCGTGACGACCCGTGGGCATTGTCGGAGTGGGCATCGATCTGGTCTCCATTTCTGATTTCGCCGAACAGGTCGATCAGCCTGGAACGGTGTTTTCGGAGACCTTCACTCCCGGTGAGCGGCGTGATGCCTCGGACAAAAGCTCGTCGGCGGCTCGCCATTTGGCGGCTCGCTGGGCCGCGAAGGAGGCGGTGATCAAGGCGTGGTCGGGATCGCGGTTTGCGCAGCGGCCGATGCTGCCGGAGGGCATTCACCGCGACATCGAGGTGGTCACCGATGTGTGGGGTCGACCACGGGTGCGGCTGACCGGGGATATCGCCAAGCACCTGGCCGACGTGACGATCCACGTCTCGCTGACCCACGAAGGCGAAACCGCTGCGGCCGTTGCCATCCTGGAAGCCGACTAAGAAACTATTCGTCCAGGCCGTGCTCGACGTGTAGCGCGTCAGCATAAACCGCGACCAGCTAGCCTCGACGCTGTGAGTGAGCTGGTGGAACGTGTCCGCGAGGTGCTGCCGTCGGTACGCCGCGATCTGGAGAAGCTGGTGCGCATCGAATCGGTGTGGGCCGATCCCGACCGCCGACCCGAGGTGCACCGCAGCGCGCAGATGGTAGTGGACCTGTTGCGGCAGGCGGGTTTTGACGATGTGCAGATTGTCAGCGAGGGTGGTGCCCCCGCCGTCATCGCCCGGCATCCGGCGCCGCCCGGCGCGCCCACCGTCCTGCTGTATGCCCATCATGATGTGCAGCCCGAGGGCGACCACACCCAGTGGACATCACCACCGTTCGAGCCGACCGAACGCGACGGTCGGCTTTACGGACGCGGCAGCGCTGACGACAAGGCAGGCATCGCAACACATTTGGCGGCGTTTCGGGCGCACGACGGCCAACCGCCGGTGGGTGTCACAGTGTTCGTCGAAGGTGAGGAAGAGTCGGGTTCGCCGTCGCTGGGCCGCCTCCTCGCCGCCCACCGTGACGCGCTGGCCGCCGATGTGATCGTCATCGCCGACTCCGACAACTGGAGCACCGACACCCCGGCGCTGACCGTGTCGCTGCGCGGACTGGCCGACTGCCTGGTCGAAGTCGCCACCCTCGACCATGGGCTGCATTCCGGTCTGTGGGGCGGTGTGGTACCTGACGCGCTGAGCGTGCTGGTGCGGCTACTGGCCAGCCTGCACGACGACGACGGCAACGTCGCGGTGGCCGGCTTGCACGAAACCACAGCTGCGGCCGTGGATTACCCACCGGAACGGATGCGCAAGGAATCCGGCCTGCTGGACGGGGTGTCAGAAATCGGCAGCGGTTCGGTGGCGCAGCGGCTGTGGGCCAAGCCTGCGATCACGGTGATCGGCATCGACACCACTTCCATTGCGGCGTCGTCGAATACGCTGATCCCGCGGGCCCGGGCCAAAGTCAGCATGCGGGTGGCACCCGGCGGCGATGCCACGGCGCACTTGGCGGCGTTGCGGGCTCATCTCGAACAGCACGCCCCCTGGGGCGCACACGTGACGGTCACTCCGGGCGATATCGGCCAGCCGTACGCGATCGAGGCGAGCGGGCCCGTCTACGACGCCGCGCGCGCCGCCTTCCGACAGGCGTGGGGCACTGATCCGGTCGAGTTGGGAATGGGCGGTTCGATACCGTTCATCGCCGAATTCGCCGCCGCGTTCCCGCAGGCGAAGATTCTTGTCACTGGCATGGAAGATCCCGCGACCCAGGCGCACAGCATCAACGAGAGTGTGCATCTCGGCGTGCTGGAGCGGGCAGCGACCGCCGAGGCGCTGCTGCTGGCCAACCTGGCCTGACCGCTGCGCACCGGCGAGGTGTGCCTATACGGACAGTTCGCGGCGCAGCTTGGCGACGTGGCCTGTTGCTTTGACGTTGT
The DNA here is from genome assembly GCA_019246375.1 of Mycobacterium sp. GTDB lineage: Bacteria > Actinomycetota > Actinomycetes > Mycobacteriales > Mycobacteriaceae > Mycobacterium. Next base: position 2,263 of record JAFAQO010000362.1, read on the forward strand.
ATTGCGCGACGGCGATCTTGCCCTTTTCGTCGACGACGAACGTCGAGCGGATGACGCCCTGCACGGTTTTGCCGTACATCTGCTTTTCGCCGTACGCGCCCCACGCCGTCAGCACCTTGCGATCGGGGTCCGACAGCAGCGGAAACGTCAACCCTTCGGCATCCCGGAACTTGGCCAGTTTCGCCGGCTTGTCGGGGGAGATGCCGACGACGTCGAGCCCGGCTTCGTTGAGGCCGTGCAGGTTATCGCGGAAATCACAGGCCTCTTTGGTGCAGCCGGGCGTGGACGCGGCGGGGTAGAAGTAGACGACGAGGCGGCGGCCCCGGTAGTCGGCCAGCGACACGGTGTTGCCGTCGGCGTCGGGAAGTCGGAAGCCAGGCGCCTTGTCGCCGGGCGCCAGGCGTACGGTGTCGGTCAACGAAGGTCCCTTTCTGTTGCACCGGCGCGCGTCAGGGTTGACGGCGGCTGATCTAGGGTAGGTCGGCAGGCACCACCGTAGGACCGACCCGGCCCGGTGTGGAGGACAGGGAGGACGAGAGTGGCGGAGCGGGATCCCGACGCGATCAAACAGGAGATCGACCAGGCTCGCGAACAGCTGGCTTCAACGGTCGATACGCTCGCTGAGCGGGCCAATCCCCGCCGGATCGCCGACGATGTCAAGACCCGCGTCGTCGCGTTTCTCAAGACGCCCGCAGTGGCGGTCTCCCTGGCGGGCGTCGGTGCTGTCGTCCTGGTGTTGGTGGTCCGCAGAGCCAGGGATCGCTGACCCGGCGAACGTCCGGTTCCGCGGATCGCTGGGTGTTGGTGTTAGCACGAAGTACGAGGCCGACGTTGAGGCACTCCACGCTTCCGCACGGCCCCATGGTCCACACTTGTGGGATGAAGGTATGTGATTTCACCGCCGCCGCGCTGACCGCAGCGCCCGCGCCGGCGCCGCAGTGCCTGCGCCGGGCCCACGCGTCGACGCCAGCGTGGCCGGCGTGACCGTGCCCGCCGGCGGATCTGAGTCCGCACCGCGCCGTCGGCTCAACGGCCTCTCGGACGTACGCGCGTTCTTTCACACCAACACCGTGCCGCTGTACTTCATCTCGCCGACCCCGTTCAACCTACTGGGCATCGACCGCTGGATACGAAACTTCTTCTACCTGACCTACTTTGACTCCTTCGAGGGCGTGCATTCGCGGGTATTTGTGCCTCGACGGCGGGACCGCCTCGATTTCGACTCGATGGGCGATGTCTGCAATCACCTCCTGACCGATCCTGAGACGCTCGACTTCATCGGGGGCCGAGGACCCGGCGGCAAGGCCTGCTTTGTAATGCTGGACGCGGAAACCCAGGCGCTTGCCCGCAAGGCGGGTCTGGAGGTGATGCACCCCACGGTGGAGCTGCGCGATCGGCTGGGCTCCAAGACCGTCATGACGCGCCTGGCCGACGAGGCGGGCGTACAAAGCGTCCCGCACGTGATGGGGCGGGCCGGCTCCTATGACGAGCTGCTTGAGCTCGCGCAAAGCGCCGGACTGGGAGACGACCTCGTCATCTCGATCCCCTACGGCA
>JAFAQO010000459.1 GCA_019246375.1 Mycobacterium sp.
TTTGGCCCCACCGTGCGAGTCAACACGCTGATGGCCGGCCCGTTTCTGACCGACATCAGCAAGGCCTGGAATCTGGACCAGTCGACGCAGAATCCTTTCGGCCACCTCTCGCTGCAACGGGCCGGCCAACCACCCGAAATTATCGGCGCCGCGTTATTTTTGGCTTCGGACGCATCCAGCTTCACCACCGGCTCGATGCTGCGGGCCGACGGTGGAATCCCCTAGCGGTGTTCGCAAGGGCGGCGGAGCCGGGCGCAGCGGGTCGCCGCCAATGAATCTAGGAGGATCGACATGGCATGGGACTTCTCCACCGAGCCGGAATTCGAGAAAAAGCTCGACTGGATCCGCGAGTTCGTTTGCGGGGAGGTGGAGCCGCTCGAGGTGCTCTTTCCCGGCTGCGAGTTCCTGCCGCTCAACGACGAGCGGCGCCGGATTGTCGACCCGCTCAAACAGCAGGTTCGCGACCAAGGTCTCTGGGCCCCGCATCTGGGTCCCGAACTCGGCGGGCAAGGCTTCGGTGCGGTCAAACTCACTCTGATCAACGAGATCCTGGGCCGCAGCCCCTGGGCTCCGATCGTCTTCGGCACGCAGGCACCCGACACCGGCAACGCGGAGATACTGGCCCGCTTCGGCACCGACGATCAAAAAGACCGCTATCTGGCCGGGCTATTGTCCGGTGAAATCTTCTCCTGCTTTTCGATGACGGAGCCGCAGGGCGGCGCTGATCCACGCGTCTTCACCACCCGTGCTGTCCGCGACGGTGATGATTGGGTGATCACCGGGCGAAAATACTTCTCCTCCAATGCATCTGTCGCCTCGTTCTTCATCGTCGTCGCGATTACCGATCCGGACGTCCCGGTCCATCGCGGCGCTTCAACGTTCCTGATCCCGGCGGGCACTCCCGGCCTGGTCGTCGAAGCCACCCACCACCTGACCGGCGCCCACCCGCATGAACCCGGCCACTCCCTGGTGCGCTATGACGGGGTGCGGGTGCCGTCGGACGCGTTGCTCGGCGAGCCCGGGCAGGGCTTCCTCATCTTGCAGACCCGGCTGGCCGGTGGCCGGCTGCACCACGCGATGCGGTCCATCGGGATGGCGCAACGCACGATCGACATGATGGCGCGCCGCGCGAAAAGCCGCTTCACACAGGGAAGCTCACTGGCTGACAAGCAGCTGGTGCAGGAGTTCATCGCCGACTCGTACAGCGAGCTGATTCCGTTCCGGCTGACGGTCTTACACGCCGCATGGCTGATCGACACCACCGGCGAGCACGCGGCTCGCGCCGAAATCGGTGTGTGCAAGATCTTGGCATCGCAAGTGCTCAAATCGATTGCGCTGCGCGCCATCCAGGTGCACGGCGCGCTGGGACTCACCGATCAACTGCCGTTGACCCAAGTGCTGCTCGGCGGTGTGGCGCTCGGGCTGGCCGATGGGCCGACTGAGGCGCACAAGGTCAACTTGGCCCGGATGCTGCTCAAGAACTACGAAGCCGAGGACGCGGAGTGGCCCAGCGAACTGCTGGACAATCGAATCGAAGCCGTCAAAGCCAAGTACGGCGGCCTGGTCGATCGTGTTCCGGCGCTGCCTGATTCGCCGTGAGCAGCCGGGTAACCGCCGCGGTCGAACGCGCACTCGACAACCGTCAGCGTGAGGCCACCGAGGAGGTTGAACGCATCCTGGCGGCCGCAGTGCGGGTGATGGAACGAGTCGCCCCCGAGCCGCCACGCGTCAGCGACATCGTCGCCGAGGCCGGGTCGTCGAACAAGGCGTTCTACCGGTATTTCGCCGGCAAGGACGATCTGACCCTGGCCGTCATGGAACGCGGGGTGGTGATCGTGGTTTCTTACCTTCAGCATCAGATGGCCAAGGAGCCCAAACCGGCGAACAAGGTTGCCAGCTGGATTGAAGGCTGCTTGGCGCAAGTCGCCGACCCGCACCTGATCAGCATGAGCCGGGCCGCGGCAGGTCAGATGTCGGTCAGCGCCAACTGGCGGGCAGCCGGCGACGAGATCATGCGACCGCTGCGCGATCTTCTGACCGAGCCGGTCGCGGCTTTGGGGAGCAAGGATGTCCGTCGCGACGCCGACGCCGTGTTCTACAGCACCGCCGCAACCATGCGGCGCTACGTGGGTTCAGAGGAACAGCCTGACGCCGCCGATATCGAGCACCTCGTGCGGTTCTGCCTGCGCGGGCTGGGCGTATCGCGGTGGAAAGGCCGTTGATGCGCGCGGTCGTCTGCCACGCCTACGGTCCGCCCGAGGACCTCGTTATTGAAGACGTCGTCGATCCGACGCCAGGACCCGGCCAAGTCCTGGTGCGCGTGCACGCGGCGGCGGTGAATTTTCCGGATGTGCTGTTGATTGCCGGAAAATACCAACTGCGGCTGCCCGTGCCTTTCACGCCGGGCAGCGAGCTCGCCGGTGACGTGGTGGCCGTCGGCGGAGGCACGCTGTTTCACCCGGGTGACCGAGTATTCGGATCCGTGTTAACCGGCGCATTCGCAGAGTTGGCACTGCTTGACGCGCCCTCGGCGTCGGTCATGCCGGACGACATCGAGTTTGCCGCCGCCGCGGCGTTCGGCGTCACCTACCGCACCGCCTATCACGCATTGCGTTCGGTTGCCGAAGTCGCGGAAGGGGATTGGGTGGTCGTGCTCGGCGCTGGCGGCGGGGTCGGGATGGCCGCGGTCGATCTCGCAGTCGCCATGAAGGCTCGCGTGCTGGCGGCGGCGTCGAGCCCGGAAAAACTGAAGATCTGCCGAGATCGCGGCGCCGAGGCGACCGTCGACTATGACCGCGAGGACCTGAAGTCGCGCATCCGCGATCTCACCGACGGCGGCGCCCGAGTCGTCATCGACCCGGTTGGCGGAGCCTACTCGGAGCCGGCGCTGCGCGGTCTGCGCCGCGGCGGGGTGTTCGTCACACTGGGCTATGCCGCAGGCACGATTCCCGCGATTCCGCTGAACCTTGTGCTGTTGAAGGGGATTACGGTCCGCGGCATGGAGATTCGGACCTTCATGGGCGACCATCCCGATGATGCGGCGCGTGACACGCAGGAGCTGACGCAAATGTTCGCCGACGGCCGGGTCCGTCCCTACATCGGCGCCCGATTCCCGTTGGCTGAAGCCGCAACAGCGTTGCGGTATGTCGCCGAGCGCAAGGCGATCGGCAAGGTCGTCATCGACGTGGCTTGACCTGACTACGGCGTGACAATGTTGAACGCCGGGTCCGGCCGATCGAGGACGCCCAGAAACGACCGCAGGGCAGCGTCGTCGCCGGATATGTCCAGCCCGGGTGAGCTGAGGTCGCCCATCGCCGCGGCAAGCAGACGGACCTTGGTGGCCAGAGCCATTGTCACATCCGCCGTTGTGGCATCAGCGGCAACTTTGCGGTACACCAGCACGCCGTTGCGCAACGTCAGCCGGTAGTTGGAATTCAGGTCGGCGAAAAAGAGGTCGATGGCAAGGTTCAGATCCCAGGCGCGCGGCCCGTTGACGCTGATCGCCAGGCCATCGAAGATCTGCTCCGGGGTCAGTGCGCTCAGCAGGGAAGGCGACGTCAACTGCGTTGCCGTACCGAAGTTGCCGTCTGTCAACTCGGTGGCCCCGGACAGGAAGAAGTTGCGCCACGTCGCGTTCTCGGCGCCGTAGGCGAGCTGCTGCAGCGTGTCGGCGTACAGCGCCCGGCTCGTGGCATGTGTGCTGTCGGTGAATACCGCGTGGTCGAGCAGCGTTGCTGCCCAACGGAAGTCACCGTTGTCGAACGCTTCCCGGGCGAGGGCGACGACCCGCTCGATGCCGCCCATCGCATCGACGTAGCGGGCCGCCAGCGACTCAGGCGGATGCGGCCATAGCCGTGCGGGATTTCCGTCGAACCAGCCCATGTAGCGCTGATAGATGGCCTTGACATTGTGGCTGACCGATCCGTAATAGCCGTGGCTGTGCCACGCCTTTTCCAGCCCAGGCGGCAGCTGGAGCATTTCAGCAATTTCCACACCGGTGTGGCCCTGGTTGAGCAGCCGCAGCGTCTGATCGTGTAGATAGGCGTAGAGGTCGCGTTGCAGCGACAGGAACTCGACGATGCGCTCGCGTCCCCACATGGGCCAGTGGTGCGAGGCGAACACGACATCGGTACGGTCACCGAAGGTGTCGATCGCCTCGGTGAGATAGCCCGACCAGGCGTGCGGGTCGCGCACCAGCGCGCCGCGCAAGGTCAGCAGGTTGTGCAGGTTATGGGTGGCGTTCTCGGCCATGCACAACGCACGGAATCGTGGGAAATAGAAGTGCATTTCAGCGGGCGCCTCGGTGCCCGGCGCCATTTGGAACTCGATTTCCACACCGTCGATGGTGTGCGTCTCACCGGTGCTGTGGATGACCAAGGTCGGGACGATGACGGCCACTTCACCGGTCGACGCTGTCTGCCCCAATCCGCAGCCCACCTGCCCATAAGGGCCCCGGTCGAGCAGCGAGCCGTACATATATGTGGCGCGACGCAACATCGCCGGCCCGGCGTAGACGTTCTCCTGCACGGCGTGCTCAATAAAGCCTTCCGGCGCCAGCACTGTTACCGTTCCGGCGTCCACGTCCGCCTGCGAAGTGACGCCCAGCACGCCGCCGAAATGGTCGACGTGACTGTGGGTGTAGATCACCGCGACGACGGGCCGGTCACCGCGGTGGCTGCGGTACAAAGCCAGCGCCGCCGAGGCCACCTCGGTAGACACCAACGGGTCGATGACGATGAGACCGGTATCGCCTTCGACGAAGGTGATGTTCGAAATATCGAACCCGCGGACCTGGTAAATCCCCTGCACAACTTCGTAGAGGCCCTGCTT
>JAFAQO010000647.1 GCA_019246375.1 Mycobacterium sp.
GTTCTAATAGAGCTGGTACCGATAGTCTAAACGGCGGCCATTGCAGCAGTACACGCCAGCTACCGGACCACACGGAGGGGAGAAATTCCGGGCAGCCGTGCGTATCGTTTTGATCAGGACCACGAAAAGAAGGAGCCGCTCGCCGCATGTCGACGCCAGTGCATGCCAACCAAGGTTCAGCACCAGAGCCCAACCAGCGGCAGGTGCTGACCGTGGCCGCGTTGGCCGAGTCCGAACTCGGTTCGGAGGCGCAGCGCGAGCGCCGAAAGCGCATCCTGGACGCCACGCTGGCTATTGCCTCTAAGGGCGGATACGAGGCCGTTCAGATGCGAGCTGTCGCAGAGCGGGCCGACGTCGCGGTCGGCACGCTGTACCGCTACTTCCCGTCCAAGGTGCATCTGCTGGTGTCCGCGCTCGGGCGGGAATTCGAGCGCATCGACGCCAAGAACGACCGCACGGCGATCGGTGCGGGCAGCCCGTATCAGCGGCTGCATCAGATGATCGGCCGACTCAACCGGGCGATGCAGCGAAACCCGTTGCTGACCGAGGCGATGACTCGCGCGTTCGTGTTCGCCGACGCGTCGGTGGCCGGTGAAGTCGATTACGTCGGCAAACTGATGGACAGCATGTTCGCGCGGGCGATGAGTGACGGCGAGCCGACCGAGGACCAGTACCACATCGCGCGGGTGATCTCCGATGTGTGGTTGTCGAACCTGCTGGCCTGGCTTACGCGTCGGGCGTCGGCCACCGACGTCAGCAAGCGCCTCGACCTCGCTGTGCGGCTGTTGATCGGCGACGAGGAACACCCCAAGATCTAACGCGGTTCATCCGGGCGGTCCCGCCGTACGGCCGCGGATCAGTTCCGTCGGCAGCACCTCGTCGACCGGAAGACCCGACCGGGGCGGTGTGTGCAGCAGTTTTCCCGCCAGCCGACCCTTTTCCAGACTCGGCTGAGAAACCGTGGAGAGGCCGCGGCGCGCGGCTTCTGGCACGCCGTCGAAGCCGGTGACGGTGATCTGGCCCGGTACATAGATGCCCCGCGCCCGCAGGTAGTCCATGGCCGAGAGCGCCAGCACATCGGCCGTGCACATCAGAGCGGTGATTCGCGGGTTGGCCGCCAAGGCGACTTCGGCGGCCGCGCCACCCGAAGTCGGCAGATGCTCGTAGCTCTCTACGACGGTCAGCGAACCGGGATCGAGCCCGCGCGCCGCCATCGCGTCGCGGACACCGTTGATGCGTTCGCGCTGGACGTGAAAGTGGGGCGATCGCAACCGTTCCGGGCTGGCCTCCGCCGCTGCGCCGGGGGTGCGCTCCAAGCCGAGCCGCATGGTGAGCAGCGCGATCTCCTGATGACCAAGTGCCACAACGTAATCGGCAAGTTCCCGCATCGCGGAACGGTCGTCGATGCAGACACCGGAGGTGCCCGGCACACCCTTGGGCTGGTCGGCAATGACCACGGGCAGGTTGCGCTCTAGCGCCACCTGCAGGTACGGGTCATCGTCGGCCACCGAGTAGACGACGAATCCGTCGACGCCGGCGTTGAGCACCGCGTGCGATCCCTCGGCGACGCTGCGGCCCGGCCCGACCGCGACCAGCAACAGACCCTGACCCACTTCTTCGCACGATTCGGCAAGGCCGGCAACAAAACTCACGGCAGCCGGATCGTTGAAGGCGTAGTTCAGCGGCTCGGTGAGAACCAGTCCCACCGCCCCGGCTTTGCGGGTGCGCAAGGACCGCGCCAGCGGATCCGGGCCTGGATAACCCAGCCGCTTGGCCGTTTCAAGAACTCGTTCCCGCAGATCGGCCGACAACTGGTCGGGCCGGTTGTACGCATTGGAGATCGTGGTGCGCGACACGTTGAGTTCGGCCGCCACCGAGGCCAGGGTCGCCCGCTGCCGCACCGGTGCCGTGGCCATGTTTTGTGAGGCTAGTGCATCGGGTCAGGGGGACAGCACGCCTAGGCTGGCTTTCGTGACGACGAGCCAGCAAACCGTCGACCTGAACGCGGACCTCGGTGAGGGGTTCGGCGTGTGGCGGCTGGGTGACGACGAGGACATGCTTGGCCTGGTCACCAGCGCCAACGTCGCCTGCGGCTTTCACGCCGGCGATCCCGCCGGGCTGGCCCGCACATGCCAGGGCGCCGCGCTGCGGGGGGTACGCATCGGCGCACAAGTTGGTTATCGCGACCTCGCCGGGTTCGGACGCCGCTACATCGATATCACCGCCGAGGATCTGACCGCCGACGTGATCTATCAAATCGGTGCTCTGCAGGCGCTCGCTCGGTCCGCCGGCTCGGTGGTGTCGTATGTTAAACCCCATGGCGCGCTGTACAACACGGTCGTCACCGACGAAGGCCAGGCGGCCGCGACCGCGGCGGCCATACATGCGGTGGACCCCACGTTGCCAGTGCTTCACCTGGCGGGGTCGGCGATGTTCGCGGCGGCGACTGAAGTTGGTTTGCGTTGTGTCGCCGAAGCTTTCGCGGACCGTGCCTACCGACCGGACGGCGGACTGGTGTCGCGACGTGAACGGGGCGCGGTGCTGACTGATCCCGTCGAAGTAGCAGAAAGGGTGGCCGCCATGGTCGCCCGCCGCGAAGTCACCGCGATCGACGGCTCGGTGATACCGATCAGTGTGGAATCGGTATGCGTGCATGGCGATTCACCCGGTGCGGTGCGGATTGCCGCGGCCGTGCGGCAACGCCTGATCAGCAACGGCGTCGAGCTGCAACCATTTGCGTAGATCACACGGGCGCGCGTTTGGCCACGGGGTAGTTTAATGACCACGAAGCGTACGGAGTTCTTCCGTGTCTCATCCCGCTACGGCCTGCGGGCGAAGCAAGGAGGGGCCGATGCGCTGGACGGGCGAGGGCGACCCGGTACTCACTCCGTTCATCCGTCTCCAGTTGGCGATTTTCCTGGCGCTCACCGTGCTCGCGCTGAGTGTGTTGGGTTGGTATTACCTGCAGTTGCCGACGTTGGCGGGGATCGGGCAGTACACGTTGTATACGGAGCTGCCGGCCTCGGGTGGGTTGTATAAGACCGCCAACGTGACCTATCGGGGTGTTCAGGTCGGCAAGGTCACCGATGTGGAGCCCACCGAGCGTGGGGCGCGCGCGACGATGCGCATCGCCGATCGTTACAAGATCCCGGTGAACGTGGTGGCCAACGTGCATTCGGTGTCGGCGATCGGTGAGCAGTATGTGGATTTGGTGACGCCGCCGGGGCAGGTGGTCAACCAGTATCTGGCCGGCGGGCAGACGATCCCGGCGCTGGGCACGGTGCCCAGTGAGGTGGGTCCGGCGCTGGATGCGGCCAACCGGGGGTTGGCGGTGTTGCCCAAGGACAAGCTCGACACGTTGTTATCGGAGGCGGCCCAGTCGGTGGGCGGGTTGGGTCCGGCGTTGCAGCGGCTGGTGGATTCGACCACGGCCATTGCCAGCGATTTCCGCGACAATTTGCATCCGGTCAACGACGTCATCGGCCATTCCGGGCCGATTTTGAATTCGCAGGCGGTCTCCGGGGATGCGATTCAGAGCTGGGCGGCCAACCTCAATGTGATCGGTTCGCAGCTGGCCGAGCAGGACGCGGCGCTGCGTGATGGGCTGCAGCAGGCCGCCCCGACCGCCGATCAGCTCAACGCGGTGTTTTCCGGGGTGCAGGATTCGCTGCCGCAGACGCTGGCCAACCTCGAGATCGTTATCGACATGCTCAAGCGCTACCACAAGGGCGTCGAACAGGCGCTGGTCTATTTCCCGGAGAGCGCGGCGCAGCTGCAGGCCGGTACCGTTTTTCCCGGCGAGGGTCTGCTGCACTTCGCGATCGGTCCGGTCTTCGCCGCCATCGGTGCGTCGCTTTTGACGCAGAATCTGATCCCGCCAGGGTCGGGCACCGACTTGAACCTGCCGCCGCCGTGTTTGACCGGTTTTCTGCCGGCATCGGAGTGGCGCTCGCCGGCCGATGTGAGTACGGCGCCGTTGCCGTCGGGAATGTACTGCAAGATCCCCAAGGAGTATCAGGGCAATGTGGTGCGCGGCGCGCGTAACTATCCCTGCGCG
>JAFAQO010000708.1 GCA_019246375.1 Mycobacterium sp.
CTGATATCCAAAGTCCGCGACGGCGCCAAGGTGACCAAGAAATACGACACCGCGACCACCCCGTTCCGCCGCGCGATCGATCACCCGAGCATGACCGATGACCGCATAGCGTCCATGGCCCGAACCCACGCTTTGATCAACCCCGCCGCCACTCAGCGTCAGATCCAAGCCCTAACCGCACAGCTCCTCAAGATGACCATGAGCAAGTCCGAACCCGCCACCAGAACCCGCATCCCCAAGCGCGCACAATCACATGAGGCAACGAACCCACCCTCGCGCGCATCTTGACGTGAGGCAACACACCACTGACATTGATGGTGTTCGTGCGCTGGCTGAGGATGGCCTTGCCGGCCGTTGCCGGTGGTGACGGACTGACGCCCCAGTCGAGCACTACGCTGCAGGCACCGTCGGTCGGCACGCTCAACGCGGGAGGCGTTGTGGTTTGCGGGCGAGCAGGATACCGCGGTCGCCGGCGGTCGGCCGGTGGGTGACGTCGACGAACCCCACTTTGGTGGCTATCTCGCCGAGTTCCGCTGTCGACCAGCATTTCCCAGGCGTGGAGTGCATCAGCAGCACCGAGTATTCGGCCACCGGGAGCGGGCCTCGTTTGTCCGCGTTGATGTGAGCGTCGTGATCGAGTAACCAGCCTCCAGCGGGCAGCGCCGCAAACGATGCCGCCACCAGGTGTTCGACTCGCTCGGCATCCCAGTCGTGTAGCACCTGCGAGTACAGGTGTACGTCGTAACCATCCGGAAGCGGGTCGGTGAACATGTCGCCGGTGATCACCGAGATCCGGTCACTGAGACCGCGTTGATGCAGCAGCGTACGGGCCGCCTCATCCACCGGTGCTCGCTCGAACACCGCGGCACGGCTAGCCGGTCGCCCCTTGATGATGGCGCTGGCGTAACTGCCCGAGCTGCCGCCAACATCGAGCAGGCTGCTAATCGGAAGGTTCTCGACCGCGCCGGCGAGCGCTGGGGCGAGGAAGGCGGCCCGGGCATCCATCGCCGCGGTGATCATGGATGCGAACTGCACATCGGTCAAGCGGCCTGACCAATCGGTCTCGGCGACGGGTGCAGCCGATGAAGGGGAACTCCGCTCGTTCGGGCGCATATTGGCCCAGGCGGCCTGCTCTCCGGTGCGCAATACCCGCCCGAGTTCGATAACGGCGGGCCGCTCGGCCAATGACGCGTAGTACGAATGCAAGTCATAGAACGAGCCGGCCACCAGATGCTGGCGCGCCATGTCAGTGAGCTCAATCCGATCCGCCCCGCTGACGTCGCGATCAATCAGCCCCAAGGCGGCGCAGTAGGTCAACAGCACATCGGTGGGCCGTTCGGCCAGCTCCAGGCCGCTGATTAGCTCTGATGACCGAAGCGGCCCGTGCCTCTCGAGCCAGGTGAACAGATCCAGGTCGGCTACGGCAGTGATCAACAAGTCACCGGCGTAGATGCCGTCACGTATCCGATACAGCATGGTCGGATCAGGAACGGAGGCAAGGACGGCCATCAGATCAGCATGCCGGATCCCGGGGTATGCGGACCTCCGAGGCGAATCAAAAGAACGGAAGAGCGATGAGGTTGTCCGGCTTTCAGGCGTTGAGCTTCGACTGCTACGGGACGCTCATCGACTGGGAAACGGGCATCTCGGCCGTGCTCAAGCCATGGGTTCGCGACCACAACCTCGAGATCGAGAACGAACGACTGCTGGCCGCTTACGCGCACCACGAGACGCGGATCGAGGCGCAGACTCCAACTGCCCCATACCCTGACGTCGTCGCGCAAAGCATGATGGCGATCGGGCACGATCTCGGCGTACCGGTGAACCGGGCAGAGGCGGACCGGCTCGCGACGTCGGTGCCCGACTGGCCGGCCTTCCCCGACTCTCGTGAGGCGTTGGCGTCGCTTGCCGAACACTACGACTTGATCGTCTTATCCAACGTTGACCGTGTGTCCTTTCAGGGCAGCAATCAGCGACTCGGTGTGTCTTTCACCGAAATCATCACCGCAGAAGATGTCGGCTCGTACAAACCGTCGGTGCGAAACTTCGAGGTGCTACTCACTCGCGCCGCTCAACGCGGCATCGACAGCGATAAGCTGCTACACGTCGCGCAAAGCCTGTTCCATGACCACATTCCGGCCAAGGCGGCCGGGCTGGCAACGGTATGGATCAATCGCCGCCACGGCCGGCCTGGTTGGGGCACCACCCCTCCGCCCACCACTTCGGTCACGCCGGACTGGGAGTTCGCTTCAATGCGCGCCTTCGCCGAGGCCTGTTCGAAGGATCGTGCTGCCCACTGACAACAATCCCGCGGAGCGCAGCGCCCTTAGGGCTTGACGAGAATTTTGCAGTGCCGCTCGGGGTCGGCGAGGTCGTCAAACGCCGCGCCAACGCCGTCGAGACCGACCTCGCCGGTAATCACCGGGGTGACGTCGACCTGGCCCTCGGCGATCGCCCGCAGCGACTCAGCGAATTCGTTCGGGTTGTAGGCGAGCACAAACTGCACGTTGATTTCTTTGGCGATGGCGAAGAACGGATGCACGGTGTCGGGTTGCATGCACACACCGGCGACGATTAGCCGGGTGCCGGGTTTGGCCCGCAGCAGCACGTCGTCGATGATCCCGGGCACCCCCACCGCCTCGAACACCACAGCAGGAGCACCCGCATCGAATGGCGAACCCTGTGCGGGGTCGGCGGTTTGATGTGCGCCCATAGTCGCGGCAAGCTCACGCCGCTTCGACGAAAAGTCGGCGGCCACAATCGTTTCGACCCCGCGTGCCTGTAGCGCCGCGACGATGGCGATGCCGATCGGACCGCAGCCGAGCACCAAAGCCGTCTCGCCCCGTTGAATATTGGATTTGTTGACGGCATGCAGCCCCACCGCCATGGGTTCGGTCAGCGCGGCGTGTTTCGGGTCGAGTCCATTGGGGATCGGCAATAGCAACGGTGCCGACAGCAGCATTCGTTCGGCGTAGCCGCCGACAGTGCGGTTCGAGAATACGATCGGTTCAATCCCTTTGTCCGATAGCAGTACAGGAATCGACGTGACCAGCGTTCCCGATGGGTGGGTGTCGGTGTCAGGCCCGGCTTCGAGGATCTCGGCGCTGAACTCGTGCCCCATAAACACGTCATGGTTGAGATTGACGCCCATGTCTCCGAAACCGCCCGCGCCGCCCAGCGCCAGCACCTCGGCGCCATGAGCGGCGAAATGCAAGTCCGAGCCGCAGATTCCACACGACCGCACCGCGACGAGAACCTGGCCCGGCCCAGGCACCGGATCGGGCACGTCGTCCCGCAATACCATGCGCCCGTTGCGCAGCACAGCAGCGCGCATCAGTTCTGCTCGCTTTCCAGCTTCAGCTCGTCGGTGTGTTCGCTGATGGCCTTCACCACCGCCTCACCGGCGCGGCCCAGTAGTTGTTCACGCATGCCCTTAGCCCAATCATGCGACGAGCGTGGCGCTTCCAGCTGCGCCTTGAAGTGCGGCGTCACCTTACGGGCGAACAACTCGTAAGAATGGTAGGTCGCTTGGGGTGACGCCCAGTCGTGGCCGAGCATCAAGAACGTGCCGAAGCCGCCCGACCGGTCGAGCAGGTCCTGGATGTAGCCGACGGCGTCGTCAGGTGTGCCGATGCAGCAGTTGCCTTTGGCCGCATAATCTTCGACGAATTCCCGTGGAGACTGGGCGCCTTCGACCAGGTTGGCCAGCGGCACGAAGCCGGCCGCACCGAAGTACTTGGCGAAATCCTGCAGGCCGTAGGTGCAGTCGTCGATCGCCTGATCGCGGCTATCAGCGAGGTGCATGATTCCCAGCACCCGCCAATTGCCGCGGTCCGGCTCATCGCGTCCGGCTTTGTCGGCTTGGTCGCAGACCACCTGCCAGGTGTTCTCCAGCGCCGCGTAGCCGCCGGGCACCGACATCGATAACGACAGCAGCGACGTGCCCAGCGCGCCTGCCAACCGTGGTCCGGACGGCGAAATCATTGCAGCCGTGGCTATTTCGGGATAAGGCCAGGTGTAAGGTCGGATGTGCAGCTGCGCGTCGCGCAGCGCGAACCAGTCGGAGTGCCGGTTGATCCGCTCACCTGGCGAAGCGCGGAAGAGTGCCAGGATCGCCTCGAGGGACTCGTGCATCATCCGCCGCTGCTCGACTGGGTCGATACCCATCATGTAGGCATCCGACGGTAGCGCTCCCGGCCCGGTGCCGAACATCACCCGGCCGCGGGTCAGGTGATCCAGCAGCACCCACCGGTCGGCCAACATGAGCGGATGGTGGTAGGGCAACGACACCACTCCGGTGCCCAGCCGGATGTGCTTGGTCCGCTCGGCCGCCGCCGCGATGAAGACTTCCGGGCAGGCGATCAGCTCGTAACCGCCTGAGTGGTGTTCACCGAACCACGCCTCGTCGAATCCGAGCCGATCCAGGGCGACGACGCGCTCCATGTCGTATTCCAGTGCCACCGTTGGGGATTGGCCGACAGGGTGAAACGGGGTGATGAAGACGCCGAAGCGTAGTGGCACACTCATCGCAGCTCCAATCCGCGCAGGAAATCCAACAGGGTCGCGTTCACCTCGTCGGGGCGCTCCT
>JAFAQO010000299.1 GCA_019246375.1 Mycobacterium sp.
AGCCGCTACCGTTCTCGACGGGCTTGCCAAGCCTGACCGAGTGGCGGCCTCCCCTCCTACAGCGCCGAGCTCCATCCAATAGGCGGGGCTACCTACGACACCGTGGATGGAGGCGGGGGACCCACCGGTCCACCGAATCGGACCTGGAGCCGTACGCGGCTCCTTGGGGTGAAGCCAACGTCATTTCCCCGCGGAATACGACGACGGCCGGGCAACCTCTCCAGCCCGAACCCGACAGCTGACCTCGTGGGCGCGTGCAGAGAGGAATCACGCACTCATGAGTGGACGGCACCGTAAGCCCACGACGTCGGGCATCAGCGTCGCCAAGATCGCCTTCACCGGGGCTGTGCTCGGTGGCGCCGGCATCGCTCTGGCGGGTCACGCATCTGCTGCCACCGACAGCGAATGGGATCGGGTAGCCGGATGCGAGTCCGGCGGCAACTGGGCAATCAACACTGGCAACGGGTATCACGGCGGGCTTCAGTTCACACAGGGAACTTGGGCCGCCCACGGCGGTGGCCAGTATGCCCCGTCGGCGAACATGGCCACCAGGGAACAACAGATCGCGGTCGCCGAGCGGGTGCTCGCCACCCAGGGCCGCGGTGCGTGGCCGGTCTGCGGTGGCGGACTGTCCGGTCCGAGTCCGCGCAACGTCGTCTCCGATCCTGCGCCGGGGAATGCCGCGACCGACCACCCCGCTCCTAACGGGGAGCCCGCGGCCTTCGATGCCCCGCCGCCGGACGCCCCGCCCGCTCCTGCCGAGAAACCGGCACCGCCGGCGGAACCGCCCGTCGAGCTGGCTGGTGCCGACGGATCCGCTGCTGCCCAGCCCCCGGCCGTCGCTGAATCCGCTCCGGCGGAACGGGCTCCGGTCTGGCCCGCCGCCGTCGACGCACCAGCACCCGGCGACCAGCCCGCCCAGGCTCCAGTCGGGCCCGCCGCCGTCGACGCACCAGCGCCCGGTGATCAAGCCTCGGAACCGACCGAGCCAGCGTCCACAGAGGCTGCACCCGGCAATGCTCATCAGGTTCATTCGGTGGCCTCCTGGACGATGGCTCCGGCCCCGCAGGACCCTGCGCCAGCGATACCGGTTGGTCCGGCCGCTGCCGGTGCGGCGGTGCATGACCTCCAGGCGCCACCGCAGACCACGGACATCAGCTTCCTCAAGGACCTGTGGCAAGCGATCCAGGCGCAGGGTGTGAACGGTAACGATGGACTGACCGCGCTGGCGCAGCAGCCGGCACGCTAGGCCAGGTACCCGACGCTGGCCGTCGACGAACGACCCGATTCGTTGTCGCTAGGCCGTCAGGCCGAGCCCACCCATTCGTCGGTTCCGTCGGCGAAGAACTGATGCTTCCACACGGGTAACTGCGCCTTGATGGCCTCAACCAGCTGGGCACAGGTCTCAAACGCCGCCCGACGGTGGTCAGCGGCGACCGCGGCTACCAGAGCGGCCTCGCCGATCTGTAGGACACCGACCCGGTGGCTGGCCGCAATAGCCCGCACGCCTTGGGACTGCGCGGCGATTTCTGCCAGCACATCGGCGATGACCTGCTCCGCTGACGGGTGTGCGGAGTACTCCAACCGCAGCACTTGCCGCCCACCGTCGTGGTCGCGGATCATGCCGACGAACCCGACGACGGCTCCCGCCGCCTGCTGGCTAACCAGCTCCTCATGTTCGGCCAGCGAAATCGGCTGATCGGTCAGCGCAGCACGAAACACGAGAGTCATCAGCGCCACTCCTCGATCCCGGCTACGCCGGCCTCGTCGTCGTCGGCGAGAGTCATCAACGCCACTCCTGGATCCCGGCTACGCCGGCATCATCGTCGTCGGCGAGAGTCATCAACGCCACTCCTCGATCCCGGCTACGCCGGCATCATCGTCGTCGGCGCGCGTCATCGCCGGTGGTCTTTGCCCGCGAGTTGGTCCAGCGCATGGTCCAGCACGTCGGCGAGCACCCCAAGCCCGTCGCGCACCCCGCCGGGCGAGCCCGGCAGGTTGACGATCAGCGTCCGGCCGGCCACCCCGCAAACCCCGCGAGACAGCACCGAGGTTGGCACCCTCGGCAGGCCGGAGCGGCGGATGGCGTCAGATAACCCCGGAACCTCGTAATCCAGCACCGCCACCGTCTGAGCGGGGGTGTCATCGCTGGGCGAAATACCGGTGCCACCGGAGGTGATCACCACGTTCACACCGTCAGCGACGGCTTGGCGCAGCGCCTGACCGACCGGATCCCCGTCGGCGACCACCTCCGGCTGCGCCGACGTGAAGCCGCGCTGCGCGAGCCACTCCGTGATGATCGGCCCGCACCGGTCCTCGTACACACCCGCCGACGCGCGGGTGGAAGCAATGATGATCCGGGCGGTGCGAGCGCCCATCACCGCTTCCAGGTTCCGCTGCGACCGCCGTCTTTGCGCAAGACCCGAATGTCATCGATGCGGGCAGCCGGGTCGACGGCCTTGATCATGTCGTAGAGCGTGAGGCCCGCCACGCTGACGGCAGTCAGCGCCTCCATCTCCACGCCCGTGCGGTCGGTGCTGCGTACAGTCGCAAAGATCTCGATATCCGACTGGCCGACGGTGAAGTCGACGTCGACTCCGGTGAGGGCCAGTTGGTGACATAGCGGGATCAGGTCACTGGTTCGCTTGGCGGCCAGAATGCCCGCCACCCGCGCTGTGGCCAGCGCGTCACCCTTGGGTAGCCCGCCGGCCGAGAGCAGGGACACCACCTCTGCGGAAGTACGAAATGTGCCGGCCGCGACGGCGGTGCGCTTGGTGGCTCCCTTTTCGGTGACGTCGACCATGTGCGCCGCTCCGCGCTCGTCGAGGTGAGAGAGCCGACCCGTCCCCGAGTCCCCCGCCGCAGCGCCAGTCACCGCGGTCACTCCTGCTTGTTGACGACCGTGACCGGGTGCAGATAGGGCAGCTCGTCAGACGGCACCGGGAAGACGATGTCGCCGAACGGAGACAGCGCACCGGTCCGATCGGTCGCCAGTTCGCTCACCGCATGGTCGTCCGGGTCCGTCGTCGGCCAGCCTTTGTCGACGTACCTGTCTTTTCGCGCTTTGTTCTCCGCCTTGTGAGCCACGAGGTCCATTCTGACAGGTCTTTAGCACCGTCAGGTTGCTCGGCTCCTTACTCGTTAGCTCCGCTTACTCGCCGTCGCCTCGGACGTTAGTTGCTTCGGCTCCTTACTCGTAAGCTCCTTACTCGCCGTCGCCTGGGAACGCGGTCGTGCGCGGCTGCTTTACGCTGGTCAGCGATGACCCAACAAACCCCGGGCATCCCGCTGGGTTCCTGGCTAGCCGACTTACCCGACGAGCGGCTGATCCGTCTGCTGGAGCTGAGACCTGACCTCGCGCAGCCGCCGCCGGGCAGCGTCGCTGCTTTGGCGGCACGAGCTCAGGCCCGGCAGTCGATCAAGGCCGCGACTGACGAGTTGGACTTTCTGCGGCTCGCGCTGATCGATGCGTTGCTGGTGCTGCATGCCGATACCACGCCAGTGCCGGTCGCCAAGCTGCTCACCCTGATCGGCGAACGGGCGCCCGAAGCCGATGTGATCGACGCGCTCGACGACCTCAAGGAGCGCGCCCTGGTATGGGGAGACAGCGAGGTTCGGGTGGCCGCCGATGCCGGCAGCGGGCTCCCGTGGCACCCCGGGCAAGCGACGCTGGAGGACGAATCGATCACCGCCGAGCAGATCACCGAGCTGATCGAGGGACTCGACGACTCCGAGTTCGCCGTGTTGGAGAAGCTGGTGGAAGGGTCGCCGATCGGACGCACCCGTGACGCCGCACCCGGCGCTCCGCCGGACCGGCCGGTGCCGCGGCTGCTGGCGAAGGGCTTGCTGCGTCGCATCGACGCCGAGACCGTGATTTTGCCCCGCCAGGTCGGGCACGTCTTGCGCGGAGAACAATTCGGTTCCCAGCAGCTGGTGGCACCCAACCCGGGGCGCTCGACCACCACCGTCGCCGACGTCGACGCCGCAGCGGCCGGCGCCGTCATCGACCTGCTGCGCGACCTCGACCTGATGCTCGAAACATTCAGCGCCGCGCCGGTTGCCGAACTGCGGAGCGGCGGCCTCGGGGTCCGCGAAGTCAAGCGGTTGGCCAAACTGACCGGCATCGACGATGCCCGACTGGGGCTGATTCTCGAACTCGCCGCAGCGGCCGGTCTGATCGCCAGCGGCATGCCCGAACCGCAGCCGCCCGACGGCGAAGGACCGTACTGGGCGCCGACGGTGGCCGCCGACCGGTTCGCCGAAACATCTGCCGCTGAGCGCTGGCATTCGTTGGCCAGCACCTGGCTCGACCTGCCGGCGCGGCCGTCACTGATCGGCACCCGCGGCCCCGACGGCAAACCCTATGGTGCACTGTCAGATTCGGTCTATTCAACGGCGGCACCGCTGGACCGCCGGCTGCTGCTGCGCATGCTGGCCGAGCTGCCGCCCGGCACCCGAGTCGACGAAACCACCGCCTCCCGGGCCCTGGTCTGGCGGCGCCCGCGGTGGGCCAAGCGGCTGCAACCCGGGCCGGTCGCGGACTTGCTGGAAGAAGCACATGTGCTGGGGCTGGTGGGGCGCAGCGCTATCAGCACGCCGGGCCGCGCGCTGCTGGTTGGAGACGGCGCCGTCGTCGAGGCGATGAGCCGAGCGCTGCCTGAGCCGATCGACCACTTCCTGGTGCAGGCAGACCTGACCGTGGT
>JAFAQO010000617.1 GCA_019246375.1 Mycobacterium sp.
GAACAGCTACTCACCGGGTGGGGACGCACCGACTAGCCGGTCCCGGCTGTCAGCACCACACAGCAGCGTGGTGGTTGCGGCTGCAACCGGGCGCGTGGACGGTGCGGAGCGAGCGCGTCGGCCACCCCGGTGATCAGCGCATGGTTCATCGTGCAGGCCAGTTCGGTGTGCTCTTTGGCCAGCGCATGAAACGGGCAGTTAGCCAGATACACCTCGCCGTCGGCGTACTGCGGCTCGTAGCCATGCGCGCTCAACACCTCGACCGTGACCTCCAGCGCTGATTCGGCGTCGGCAGGAGGGTGTCGATCGTCGCTGAGTGCGGCGACACCGAGGGCGTGCCCGTAGTCGTGGGCGATGTAGTTGAGCACGTCGACGACGGGCGCGCCGCTGGCGGCGGACTCGCCGATGGCCCGCGCCATCAGGCGACCGGCCAGCTCGTACTCCCGCTGAGGCAGGCTGACCGCGATGTCTCGGTCGGCGCGGCGGTACAGCTTCGAGGTGCGTCCCGCGCCCGGGCCGGATCGACCCGTCAACCGGGCGTAGCCACTTTCCAGCAGACCCTCGGCCGCAAGCCGGTCCAGGTGAAACTTCGCCCGGTGCCGCGGGATGCCGACGGCGTCGGCCGCCTGGTCGCGGCTCACCGGCGCCGGCTGCGAGCACACGAACCCGTAGAGGTCGCGGCGCACGGGGTCAGCGAGCGCGCCGATCCCGGCCGCGTCGCGGTGCAATTTGTCGTGCGGAGAGCTCATCCATCCCAACTTCTAACAGACAAAATAATTGACGTTACATTAGCGCAAGTTCTAACGTTCAATCTATGATCTCTTAGAGTGAGGAGCCAATCATGAGCGTTGATCGTGCGACCGCCACCCGCGCCGCGGGCCAGTTCAATGACCCGACGTTTCAGGCATACGCCCTGTTGCGCATGCTCTTCACCGTCGCCCCGATCCTGTTCGGGCTCGACAAGTTCTTCAATGTGCTCACCCATCCGGATCACTGGAGTAAATATCTGGCCGGCTGGATCAACGGCATCGTTCCCGGTAACGCCGACCAGTGCATGTACATCGTCGGGGTGATCGAGATCGTGGCCGGTGTCCTTGTCGCGATCGCTCCGCGGATCGGCGCGTGGGTGGTCGCAGCGTGGTTGGCCGGCATCATCGTCGACCTGCTGACCCTGTCCGGCTATTACGACATCGCGCTGCGTGACTTCGGTCTATTGGTGTCCGCCGTCGCGCTGGCCCGGCTGGCGCAGAGTTTTCATCACACGGAGCGCACGTAGCGCTTGCCGATGACGCGCTGGGCCAGCGACAGGAGGGGCTTAGCGGCCTGGCCCCACCCCGTCGCCGGACGGGAGAACGACGTGACTTCGGCCAATACTGCGGCAGTGACCGGGTCGAAGCGGACCGCGAACCGCTCCTCCCCGGACTCGGGATGACCGGGCAGCGTGCCGTAGGCGAATCCGCGAAGATCGGGTTCGTCGATGACGTAGACGACACGGCAGGGGGCGCGCAGAAAGCCGATCCTGACCACCACCACCGCGCCGACGGTGACGACGTCGCTGCTGGCTCGCACGCGTAGGCCGGCGCCGCGCTGCATGCCCCAATGCATGACCGCATCGGCGGCCTGTTCGAAGCGCTGCTGTCCGGCCCCGACTTTGGACACGAAGCCGAGGTGGTCATATCCGTAAGGCAGCGGTCCGGCAGTGGCGCCCACTTCTGGATAGGTCAGCGGCAGAGTGGTCAGCGTGTGCAAGTCCACGGGGAAAGCTTGCCATGCCGTGCACGGCGGGTAGGCGTACGGTCGGCCAGGTGACTACCCAAACCCTTGCCCAAGCGTCCGGAACGTTCACCCTCGGCGGCGATCTCACCATCAACCGGCTCGGTTTCGGCGCCATGCGCCTGACCGGCAAAGGTGTTTGGGGCCCGCCCGCCGACCGCGACGAAGCCGTTCGGGTGTTGCGACGCGCCGTGGAACTGGGCGTCAACTTCATCGACACCGCCGACTCCTACGGCCCGTACATTGCCGAGGAGATTATCCGCGAGGCGTTGCATCCCTATGAGGGGCTGGTGATCGCGACCAAGGCCGGACTGCTGCGCACCGGCCCGGATGTGTGGATCCCGATGGGTTACCCGAGTTACCTGCGTCAGGAATGCGAGATGAGCCTGCGACGGCTCGGCGTAGAAACGATCGACTTGTTTCAACTGCACCGCATCGACGATAAGTTCCCGCTGGAGGACCAGATCGTGGAGCTAAGCAAGCTGCAAACCGAGGGCAAGATCCGCCATATCGGCTTGTCGGAGGTCAACGTCGATCAACTCGCCGCGGCTCAGCAGATAGTGCCGATCGTGTCGGTGCAGAACATGTACAACCTGACCGCCCGCGCCGCCGAACCGCTCCTGGAGGAGGCGACCAAGCAGGGAATCGGCTTCATCCCGTGGTTCCCGCTGGCCGCCGGACCGCTGGCAGCGCCGGACGGCCCGCTGGCGCGGATAGGCGCCGAGCACCACAACGCGACACCTTCGCAGATGGCGTTGGCCTGGCTGCTGAAACGGTCGCCGGTGATGCTGCCGATTCCGGGGACCTCGAGTGTGGCGCACCTGGAAGAGAACGTCGCCGCGGCCGAGATCACGCTCAGCGATGAAGAGTTCGAGATGTTGGGCGCCATCGGCGAGCAGAACGCCTAGCCCGACGACGATGCGCGCCGCGTCGGCGGCGTGCGGAGAAGTCGGGCTATCGGGCACAGCCCGACGACGATGCGCGCCGCGTCGGCGGCGTGCGGAGAAGTCGGGCCATCGGGCACAGCCCGACGACGATGCGCGCCGCGTCGGCGGCGTGCGGAGAAGTCGGGCTATCGGGCACAGCCCGACGACGATGCGCGCCGCATCGGCGGCGTGCGGAGAAGTCGGGCCATCGGGCACAGCTGCTCTCAGCCGCCG